>ONSR01000096.1 GCA_900320565.1 uncultured Prevotellaceae bacterium | reverse complement strand
AGTTCGCCCTTCATGCGGTCCAGCTTCTCTGCCCACGCCTTCAGGCGATTGTCGCTCTCGTAGTCCACCATGCTCTCGCGGCTCATCATCTCGAAGTTGGTGGCAGGCAGCGGAATCACCGTCAGACGGGTGGCCAATCCAGAACCGAAGTTCTGCTCGTTCACCTTCTTCTTCAGGGCTATCGGCGTGCCTGTATAGACGTAGTTCCAATAGACGTTGAAGTCCTGCAGGATGGAGTCGTTGTTGGAGTACGCCTGACCGTCCTCTTCGTTGTGGAAGGCCTTCAGCTCCAGCGACATCTTGTCAATCCACGAGCCACCCTTCTGCACGGTGACGGTGTTGTCCAGCTCCGTGTCGAAGGTCAGCATGTGCAGGTGCATCTCCTCGCCATCCACCATCTCTACGGCGTTCACCATGTCCTGAATGAACTGTGCGTTCGAGGTTCGTGCCGGATGCACCCTGACCACCACCTTCGGCTTCTTGGGCTTCTCCTTGTTGGCACCCTTGGTGCGCATCTGCTCACGATAGGCGTTGATGGCATCCTTGCCCACCTTGTCGGCAGTGACGATGGGTGCCGCCAACAGCTTGAAGAGCCTGGTGGCAAACGACTTACCGCTGGCAGGGTCGCCAATGATCAGCGCCGAACTGTTCAGCCTGCGCAACTCCTCAGGACGGTGATAGAAGCGGTACCAACACCTCGTCATCAGCGTCATCTCGAAGGCACCAGCCACTATCATTGCCGCAGGATACTGGCTCTTCTTCAACCCCTTGCAGATGTCCTTCAGAATGGGGAAATCGTCAAACATCGCCTCAATCTGTGAGCCCCAGTCTTCCAATTGAGAATTGAGAGATGAGCATTGAGCTGTCACCGTTTGCGCTTGCGTCTTCGTGATTTCCAGAAACGTTTTACCCGTGGCCCTCTGGATTGCTTCTTGCATCGCCTTTGAAGGCTGACTGCTGGCATACTTCTTTTCCTTTTGCGCCATGCACTCAGCGGCACTGGCCACTGTCTGCCCCACGTTCTCGTCCCTCTCGTCGATGATCTCCTTGACCCACGACTGCGACTCCACAATGCGCTGAACGGCTTGCTTGTCGCCATCGAGCATAAGCAGCAGGTCGGTTGCCAGTTTGAGACTCTCGGTATGACGGTTTGAATCGGCTGCACATGGCAGCTTGTCAGCATAGCGCTGGTTAATAATAGACTGTACATCATAGCCACGCCACTTTAACGATACAGACTCATCAGCCACTTGCCCGCCTTCAACAGGCCCTTGTTCATTACTCGTGTTGGCCACAGCAGCAGGCGCAGCAGCACCAGAATGACCAGCCCTATACTCAGCATCATATTTCTCAGCAAATTCCTTGTTCTCATAAGTAAATAGTTCTTTGTCAATGTATAAAATATCCGACTCCTTGCAGATGAAGCTCATGCGGCTCGCATCCTTGCAACTCTCGTCAACCTCCACGCCCAGCAGCTTCGCCATCTCGTGTTGGTTGTCAATCAGGTTGCCCCACTCTGCACGCGCCTTAAACACAATCTTCAGACCTTTTCCGGATGGAGTCACATAGACCAAGAGAATACACTGGCGCAGCTCATTCTCCATTCTCAATTCTCCATTCTCAATTAGACTCCACGTATTGCGTGGCTCCTCCACATGGTCGATGTCCATGACCACTAGTCCTGTCAGCCTCGTTGCCGCCTGCTTTCGCCAGGCACCCGTCTTACCTGCCTTCGACGTGGTCTCGTCGAATGTCGCTTGGAAGATGAATGCTGGCAACTTGCGCTTAAGAGCAGCATCATGAGTCTCACGATACTTGTCGATGTTCTCGTTCCACTGCGTGGCCCTGACGAGGGCCCAAAACTGGGCCTCGTCTACAGGCAACGTAGGATTACTGAAATTCTTCTGATAACAAAACATAGCCTAGCAAAATTCAATTATGTCCAACTCCCTCTCTATCATCGCATTCTTGGCATCGTGATGGTTGTCATCCATCAGTCCCATCACACGAGCTGTTCCTACCTCCTTGGGAAACGAGCCAAACACCTTGATGCGCTCCATCGACTCCTTCACCCAGCCCCACGGCAGCTTCTTTACCATCAGGTCCTTCGCGCGCACTCTCGGCTGACGGTTGTATGCCTTAAAGGTTAGACGACCCGTGTTCTCGTCTACAAACAGAACACCTGCTACTCGCTTGCCCACATAGAGCTTTGACATCAGCTCCAGGGCGTTCATTACAAATACAAATTTCTTCATAACTTTGTCTGATTTTTGAGCATCGGAAAGCGGTGTGTTTTTCAGTTGAGCTCAATTTCTATCCGGATACTTTCCCACACGCTCATTCCTCCGACTCGGTTATTTTACTTATTTAATGATAATCTCTGCAGTGCCTTTACGGCGCACCACGCCTCCGTTTAGCATTCCGGCATTCTTCAAGCCCTCGCTCATCTGCCACCGAGAGCAGACAAACGCCTGTTCCACCTTCAGACCCATCTTCAGGCAAATCCTTGTGCCGTCGTTCTCACATTCCTTGTGCCCGCACGAGGCGCACATCTTGCGAACCTCGATGTGGTAAGCATTCATTACTATCTCCATCTCATTTCTGTTCCTTTCTGTTTTGATTAATAAATAATGGTAGTTCTCTCTCCTCCTTCCATCCTTTGTATCAACATGTCAATGATCGCTTGCCAAACCCCGTTTCCGTTCGTTGACAATGCAAAGTTATGAAGTTTTTCCCTACCCCCAATGGCTTTTCAAGTGGCCTGTTCTAAGCTGTTCTGACTTGTTCTAAATAGTTCTGATTTGTTCTGATTCTGCTTACTACAAGACACAAAAAAAGCACCAGAACTTGCTTGTTCTGATGCTTGACGAATGATTCCCGTTCAGGTTATTTGTTGCTATAGTATTTCCTAAATGTGCTTTCGTTAAACCCGTTGCCGCTGGGCATTCCCATCCTTACCAGCTCCTCGTAGGCTATCGACGGACTCTGTGGCAGCAGCAATTTGTTCTCCCTTCTCATCTGCTGCAAGTGGCGGCAAATATCCTGTATGCCCTGCCGCGATGCCAACCGCTTGACCTCATTGTGCACCTGCCACTCCTGCCGACTGTCAACAGAAGGATGAATGAAATGGCACAACTCCTCGCTTCCTTCTTCTTCATCGTCGGACACCTCGGGCTGCTCACAATCCATGGCCGTTGAGTCTGCCGAAGCCTGCTGCTGGGTCACCGTCGACCCTGGCATGGCAAACACGCACCCCGTGATGTTGCCGTTAAACACCTGACAGTTCGCTCCCGCCTCAAAATTATTCACTACATGTTTTTCCTGATTATTCTCTTCCATCTTTTCTTCTTGGTTTTTGTAAATTTACCCGTTACCTTGTCATTAAACACCTGTGCACTGCACCCCGACCCAAAATGGTTGTGAATCTCGGCAGGCCTAAGGTAGGCTTCCTTCACTTTTGCTGCCAACTCGGCATTCAGCCTACTCATGTACTTAATCATCCGTCTTAGCTCTTTATTACTTTTTGTCATTTCGGTCAATAATAATAAGGTTTACCACTCGTGCATGCTGCAGTCATTGAAAAGACCGCGGAACAACATCATTGTCAATACTGTCAATACGTACAATAAAAATATACCATCCATAATCATTAATTTTTTTAGATTAATATTAAATTTCAGATTCTGGATGCAAAATAAACGAGAGGGTGTCCCAAAA
>ONSR01000095.1 GCA_900320565.1 uncultured Prevotellaceae bacterium | reverse complement strand
AAAAAATGCAGCAGGCTAAGAATTGTTTTGTAATTTTGCAGTCCGAAACCCGACACCAAAAAAGAAAGATTTTTTGAGAATGGAGGAACAACAGCGACTACCCGATATGGGCAGCCGGTGTGGGACTTTGTTACCACCCAATGGCTGCGAAGGAAGCGACATGATAAGTGGCTTCCTTGAACGTTTTATGTCTGTTGTGGCCTCGCGTGGCGACCTTGGCTATGCTGAGCAAGTGGCGCAGGACGCGCTACTGGTGACTGCCGAGATGAAGGATGCTGAGCTGACGTTCCGCATGTCACAGTTGCAGCTGAGCCTGCGCCAGCAACTGGTGGCAGAGCGGAAGCAGGAGAAGCTAATGGCTATGCCGAAGAAGTTGGGCGACCAGGTAAACGTGCTGACGGGTGTGGCTGCGCAAGCGTTATTAACCGAGAAATCTGCTGACAAATGACAAACAACGATACTCAAGAGCTGTTGGCTGGCCTGTTGCGGGGTGCCAACATCAACCAACTGAACATATTGACGGGCGACCATGCCCACGTGAGCTATCATGGTGGTGGCGAGGAAGCCATTTCCAACGAACAGCAGCAGGTGGTGGATAGGCTGAAACCCTTCTTCTTCGGTGTGGAAGAGGAGGCGCGCGCGTTCTTCATGCAGATTCAGGGCATGAAGGCGACGCAGATAACGGCGAAGGTCAACCAGCTGGTTGTAGAGAAGAAGATTTCCGACATGTCGCACCATCGTGACCTGTGGAGCGTTCTGCACGACAGTGGCCTATATGACAAGTCGGAATCAAACTGGAACCAACAGGTGAGATAGCACCGCGCCAGTGCCCCCGAGTACTTGTACAGATTTGTACAAAAACTTGTGCAGGGCTTATATAAACTTGTATTTACTTGTATCTCAGAGTGTTTCAATCTTGTTTGGTTGAAACAGATATTCCTTTTTCTTAATTTTGCACTCAGAATTCTAACATCGGACTAACGGCTGAGCACGGCTCCGAGCACGGGATGAAACACGCCTTTCTATATCATCGTGCAAGTGCGAGAAGGCATTTTTAATTCAGATGTAAAAATGCATAACAATCAGACTGCCTGCCTCGACGGTTGGCACAACAACACGGAGTTGTCCGTGAACATTAAGACCATGATGCGCAGCGAGAAGCGCATGAAGACGGGTAAGGAATACCAGGGCGTATTGAGACGCGACTCGGAGGCTATTGATGATGAGTTCTTGTGTCGCGATGCTCACTTCACATTCATTGAGGTGGAGCCTTGGAGCACGAAGCGCAATCCGCGCGTATTCAACGGGAAATTCATCTCTATTACACGAAGGGATGACGGCACGCTGCGACTGAACTTCAAGCCGAGACCGGAAACGATGAGCATCGACTACTACGCCTTTGAGGTGTATCGAGAAATTCGCAACGCACTGAATGGCCTTGTAGAGAAATAGGCAGATTTCAGTCTCAAATCTCAGTCTCAGTTGATAAAAATGTCACAATACACATACAAACATGCTTTTATAAGCTTTATAACTTATTAATAATCAAATATATAAGTATATATAAGATGGATGTGGGGTGGCATATAAAAACAACTGAGACACTGAGATTGAGATAGCAAACGCATTTATAAATTATTTAATTCCCTATAAAGCAATGATTTACGATATTTTTGGTAAGACCGCTCCGGCTATGCCGAAGCCTACAAAAGGCACAGAATGCTGTAAGATTCTACTTTCACAGGCCTCAAAAGAGATGTCTGAGACGCTTGTTCCGATGGCTATACCCGCACTTGCTGCACACTTGACCAAAGTGGAATTTATGTATTCAGATAATTTATACTACGAATTGTGTGGTCAGATGGGCCATCTGATTGGTCCTTCGGGCATAGGCAAGGCTCAATTAACGCATCTCATAGAGGCTATTATGAGACCATTTCGTGAGCATGATAAGATGGAGTTTCAGAAGCTTGTCGACTGGCAACGCCAGATGAAGACTAAGGCTGCCAATAAGGAAAAGCCCGAAAAGCCTGATGTTTGTTTCTGGTTTCCACCGTCAGACCTGACCAACCCTGCATTTGTCCTAAACGCTATGGCTCTGGAGGCACAGGGCGGTCGCACGCAGTATATCAATCTTCCCGAGGTGGAAATGGCAGACAAATTGTGTGGTGGCCATAGACAGGTGAGCCAGACCGTTCGCAACATCTACGACATGCATCACGCTGGTGCTCTGCGTGCCACGGCAGATGGTGTATCAGGCGATCCCATTCTTCGTGTTAATATGACGTTCAGTTCGACACCCGATGCCGCACGCGCATTCTATCGCAAGGACATGACAAATGGTTTCTTTGGTCGTATCCCCTTTGTCTACAAGGCGCGTGGAGAGCGCAAGGGGCGCATTCCAAGGCAGGGCACTTACGACGAGGCATTCATGGCAAAAATTGATGAATACATTATTCGACTATCCAACTGCAAGGGTAAATTTGTGGTGAAGCCTATGAATAAGATTGCCGACCAACTGGCAGAGGAGATGGCGGGTCTGTCTGACCTTGCCGACGACGACATGCTCTTCGAACTCTCCCACCGCAGCATCTTTGCGGCATGGAAAAAGGCTGCCGTGCTCTGGATACTGAACGACCAGACTTGGTGTCGCTCCATTGGCGAATTCATGGTGTGGTTCTGCTATTATGACCTGTGGTCGAAGATGCAGGTGTTTGGCGACATGTTCAAGATTGGCAGTACGGCAGAAAATGACCAGAAGAGTGGCCCTAAGAATATGCTCGACAGCTTGGACACATCGTTCAACGAACTGCAACTGGAGGCCTTGCGCACTAGTCTTGGCAAAAGCAAACAAGGCACTAAGCATCAGCTCCACGTCTGGAAGAACCGCAAGTTCATCACCTTCGACGAGCAGACAGGACTCTATACGAAGACCAGCGAATATCTGAAGGGGACATTGAACATTGAACATTGAACGTTATGGAAAAGTACGAACTTCAGAAGCTCCGCGACCTACCTATTGAGGGGGTCGCAGAGCGACTTGGACTCTCGGTCAGGATGCACAAGGCACTGTGTCCCTTCCATGATGATCACCATGCCTCGCTGTCGTTCTCGGTGCGCAGAAACAGCTTCCGCTGCTTTGTGTGTGGAGCGCATGGCGGACCTATCGACCTCGTGATGCGCCATCTGCATGTAGACTTCAAGGAGGCGTGCCGGTGGCTGGCCGACGAGCACAACGTGATAATAGATGAGTGGCAACCGCGCTCCACACCGTTCAACGTTCAATGTTCAACGTTCAATGTTCAACGTTCAACGTTCAACGTGCACCGTTATACTCGCTACTTCGAGCACCCCTTCCTGAACGACGAGGCTCGCCACTTCTTGTTTGACGAGCGCCGTTTAGACCCTCGTGTGGTGCGCTGGTGCCGACTGACTTCATGGAGAGACAAGCAGCAGGTGCCGTGGTTGCAGATACCTTACTACGACCGCGAGGGCAAGCTGGTGGGCATTCAGAATAGGAATCTAGGCCTCCCCCTGAAGGGTGAGGTTGGAGGGGGCGCTCCCCGCTTCCGATTTCCGCAGGGCTCGGAGTGCGGCATCTACAATCTGCCCGTGCTCAACATGCTCAGAGCTGGCGAACCGCTCTATATCACCGAAGGTTGTAGCGACTGCTGGGCCATGCTCTCGGCGGGCCATAAGGCCATCGCCATTCCCTCGGCCACGCTGCTCAAGCGGAAGGATGCGGAACAACTTTCAACTTTCCACTTTCAACATTCCACTCCTTTCATCATGTATCCCGACCGCGACGAGCCTGGCGAGCGATTGTTTATGC
>ONSR01000094.1 GCA_900320565.1 uncultured Prevotellaceae bacterium | reverse complement strand
CATTTCTCGCGGTCTTTCTTCGTCAGTTCTTCGACATAGCGGCTCATGAGTTTCGAGTCGTGCATGTTCTCAGCCACTTGACGCAGGATGCATTCCGCAGTCTGGTTCATCTCTTCCAACGGCACGATGTCCATGTCCTGATTGACGAGTTTGCTGCTGTTGTTCCTCATCGCATCGAGCGGAATACTGCCCAAAAGCGTCTGCTGGTCTATGAGCATCTCAATGGCCTCGTGGGTTGATTTAACAAGGAACTTACCTTTCATCACAGCCTTTACGCCGCGCTCATACTCCTTTTGGTCATATAGTGTCGCACGTTTATGATCGCCATGAAAAAAAGCCTTCAGCTTGTTAACAACTTGCAGGATCGTATGCGGCTTTTCCTGCTTACGGGGGCTTTCTTGCCGTCCCCCAGTCTCACTGTTACCTCCCTGCATCTGACTATCGCCAGAGGGAAGCATGCTGTCGTATTTACTTCTCATAAAAAACACTATCTCTTTCGTCCTCTATTAAATTGTTGTCTGATGAATCCGTTCTTCTTCCACCAATACCATTCCTCATCCTTCTTCTTTGGCAGGTCGTTATTGCTCTGACCGCCTCCGAGGGACGGTTGCGTTTCCGGCAGGGCAAGGTTAGCAACGATATCCAGCATAGCTTCGGCTGCTTCACCCGCACGTTCGGCACTACATTCAAACGAATCAAGCAGTTCCATTGCGGCACTCTTCAGGCTGTCTTCGTCGAATGAGGAACCTTCGCGCTCCCCCATATCGATGGCCTTTGCGACGATGCCTTCTGGCAGGATGTCCTCCCTGTCAAGCGGGCTAAACTCAGTCCAGAACGGACTCTTCACAAAGCGCTTGATGGCATTCAATGCAAGCCAGACGGCTGTCCGACGGTCACTCTCGGCCTCCGTGGACTTACGAGGAGCAGGCTCCGTCTGCTTCACGGGCGTCGGAACCGCTGGTTTCTCAGCGTTCTTCCTCTCTGCCGCCTCCTTAATCCTCAATAGTCGCAGATATGCATCGTCATCATCCGACTGCGGTGACTTCGACGGCTTCTGCGGAATCGCCTCATCCTGCCGATTCTGCTGCCAGCCATAGCTCTCCGTCCGCGCCTCTTCCTGCTCAGGATGCTGTTTCTGCCAAGTGCCAAACAACTTCGAAACCGTCAGGTCGCGCCCATGCCCGAAACCTTTGGCCGAAGCCTTGTACATCACCGTACTGGAATAGTTCCCGTCGAGGTCGTACAGCTTCTCGCCGACGGAATATCCTCGGTAAACGCCCCTCGAGTCGTATGTCGGCTCCACCTCGAACCCGTTCCTGCGCATCTGGGCGAAGTATGTCTCAATATCCCAAGCGTCCATTCCCCTCAGCACGTTCATAGCCGCCGAGTGAATCCGCTCCATCCGCTTGTTCTCCCTCTCCTCGGCTTTCGTCCACCCGTATTTCTCTGCGATGATGTTCGCAGCCATCTTCGCCCGCTCCTTGCATTTGTGTGTGTCCTGCATTTCGCCGTCCACCGTCAGGCGGTTGGCCACAATGTGTACATGCGGCTTGCCGGTGTCAAAGTGTACAGTGGCTACATACTGGCTGTTGGCCAGCATAGTGTGTTTGCCGCTCACCTTCACCTTGGGTTTCCCCGTCCTCATGTCGATAACAGTCTTGCCGTCCTTGTCCTTCACCGCCTCCCGCTTATAGTCGGTAGCGTCCAGCACCTGAATGCAGTCCTTACAGAATCTATTCCACTGTGCCATCGTCCAGTTCCGGCAGACCTCCGGCGGCGGGCACAGCTCGATGCGCCAGAACGGTTCATCTACCTTATGCCTGGATGTGGACAACAGCAGCTGCATGTCCATCAGCACGGCAACAGGCGAGTACGGCTTGCCCGTCATCGGGTTCAGCTCAATGTTGTTAGAGGCAAGGAAGACAGGTTTGTCCTCCTTCCTTGCCTTCTCCTTGTCGAGCACATAGTTGATGGCGTTGGCGGCATGCGCCCCGTCTATCGTTGACATCTTGATCACCATAGGTTAACCCACATTATCAGAGACCTTATCTTTTATATTGTCCAAGAACTCCAGAGCAGTAATGAGATATTCTCGCCACCACTCGTAGCTCTTGCCGCTGATGACGGCCTTCATGCGCTCTTCGGGCGACTTGTTCTTGAACTCCGCCACCATCGCAATGAACTGAAACTCTACATCGCCACGCGACTTCTTCAGGTTCCTAAGCAGGTCCAGTTCTTCTTCGGTAAATGCTGCACGGGGATGCTTGCCACTCAGGAGCGTCGTACAATACTGCGAAAGATTCTGTCCGCATTTTTCTGCGTTCCCGCGAAGTTCATCCAGCAGTCGCTTCGTCACTTTCACGTGCAGCATCTCTGTGGCAGTCCACTTGCGGATGCGCAGTCCTGTACGATTCTCATGCAGCACCTTGTCGATCAGGTCCACGCGATGGGCATCCAGCTTGTAACTGCCAAACAACGTGTAACGCTGTCGGCTGACGGGCTGGTCCACCTGAAACATGGTGTCGTCTGCCATCCGTACCCTGAAGTGCATCTGGCACTTGCCGCCGTTTTCATCTACCCATAGGTCACCGACCGTTACGGGTTCCCATGAGAACTTGGTGTGCCACTTGTCATCCTTCTGTGAAAAGCACCGCTTCTTCGACTTGAAGAAGAAGCCCTTCTCAGGTCTCGCCTTCTCTATGAGCTGCGAGCCTTGGAATATCATCGTTACTTTTCTGTCTACTGTCATAAGCATACATTTATTAAAGGTGTGAGCCAGCGAACGCCTCCCTCAATGAGAGCCTGCGAGCATTGCCAGTCCGGTTCGGCTGCCAAAAGAGCCATAGCGATTTTGGTAGTACGAAACTCCAACTGGCATATCTGCACGCATGTTTCGATTCTGACTGACGTTTCTGATACTCGGAGAGGTTTCCGAAGTGTTGGGAATGTCGTACATCGTAGCTCGTCATTACAGAATGTCATCGATACTCTTCTTGCGGTTAGTGACTGCGCCATGCTTCTGCTCATAACGGGCAATTCCGTCGCTGAGGAACTTCTCCACCACGTCGCGGATGGAGAAGCCCTCAATTCGGGCGATGGCTTTTATCTTGACTACTATCTCAACGGCTATGATGACCGTGAAGTGCTGCCAGGCTCTCTTAATGACACTGGTCTTTTCGGACTGTTGTTCTTCCTGTGGTTTCTTCTGCTCCTTTGGCCTGGTCTGCTGGGTGATGCTTCTGACATCACTTTCAAGGGTGTTGAAACCGTCTAAGGGAAACACTTGCTCACTCATACTCGTTTACTGTTTTATTTGTTCTACAATAGCGTCAAAGGCATGTTCGACTGCAGCCTTCTGGTACTTGTCAAGTGCGGAAATGGTTGAGTAACGCTTGATGACTACACTCTGCTTGATCCTCGGTGTAACCCTTCCGATTCTGCCAAGAATTTTTACCGTTTCCTCGCGCTGCTTCATATCGTCGGCACGGTTCTCGGTAGAGTTGATCCGGTTGGGCATGAACACAAGTCTGATATTCTTGATTCGCTTGATGACCTTGATGAAGATACCAGTGGCATCGATGGTGTCGAAGTCGTAGGAGATAGGTACCACGGCGAGGTCTGCAGTCTTGTATAACAGGTCGAGGTTGGCGGCATTGAGGGTTCCCGGCATGTCGAAGAGGACAATACCGTCAAACTGCATCGCCTCCTCGATGGATGACTGCAGGCTCTGGCGGCCTGTCGTATCAACAGTACTCACTTCCCAAGGGATAGCCGCATCAGGGTTGGCAGCCAGCTCCCTTTCCCTGTGACGGGACAACGATGCCTGAATGTCTGCATCCAGGACCTTCACGGGATAACCATTCTCACACAGATACTGCGCAAAGAGCGCACAACAGGAGGTCTTTCCTACGCCTCCCTTAATGTTGGTGAATAATATAATTCTTCTCATAATTTTACTCTGTTTATTAAATACATTGTGTACATTTTTGCCATTATAGACCTTGTGTACTCTGTATATCGCGAATACAGTTTATCCATTATCGCCATTGTAGACTCTTTATACACTGGTTCCGTTGAATACTCTGTATACATTGTCTTCATTGCAGACAACATACACATTGCAGACACTGTAACCGTTGTATATACTGTAGCCAGTGTAAACGCTGTATACACATACACTGT
>ONSR01000093.1 GCA_900320565.1 uncultured Prevotellaceae bacterium | reverse complement strand
AGGAAGTCGATGTCGAGCGTACTGTTGGTCTTGATGGGTTTCAGGTGAACCTGGAAGATTTCCTTGCGCTCGTTCACATCAGGCAGCTCGACATGAATCTGACGGTCGAAGCGTCCTGCACGCAAGAGGGCCTTGTCCAGGATGTCGGCACGGTTGGTCGCAGCCATGATGATGACGCCGCTATTGGTTCCGAAGCCGTCCATCTCGGTGAGGAGCTGGTTGAGCGTGCTCTCGCGTTCGTCGTTGGCACCCATCTGAACACCGCGGCTTCGAGCACGACCTACAGCATCAATCTCGTCGATGAAGATGATGCAGGGCGCTTTCTCTTTAGCCTGACGGAAGAGGTCGCGAACGCGGCTTGCACCAACGCCCACAAACATCTCGACGAAATCGCTGCCCGACATGCTGAAGAACGGCACATCGGCTTCACCTGCAACAGCCTTGGCAAGCAAGGTCTTACCCGTTCCGGGAGGGCCAACAAGCAGCGCACCTTTGGGAATCTTGCCGCCCAGTTCCGTGTAACGTTGTGGGTTCTTGAGGAACTCCACAATCTCCTGCACCTCGAGTTTAGCGCCTTCCTGACCAGCTACGTCGGCAAAGGTCACCTTATTCTCGTCGTTCTTCTCGAAGAGTTTAGCGCGGCTCTTGCCCACGTTGAAGATGCCCATCGGTCCGCCTCCTTCGCTTCCTCCGCCCATTCGTCGCATGAGGAATATCCAGAAGAAGATGATGAAGATGAGTGGACCGAAGCTCCAGAAGAAGTGCATGAAGTCGTCTTCTCCCTGTCGGTACTCAATCTCTCCCTTAAAGTTCTCGAGGGCTTGCTGTTCGCTGATGAAGTCCTCGAGCTTGTCGGCAGATGGGACTTGCACTACGACATAAGGCCGAGTGCCTTGGTTAACCTTCTGTTCCTTGAAGACATCGCGGATGTGAGCAGGCTCGACATACATCTGCAGAGCCCCCTCCTTCTTGTTGACGACGATTCGCGAGGCATAGCCTTGCTCCACATAACTCTTGAACTGGCTGTATGTGGCATTACGCGAGGAGCTGCCCGAGAGCAGAGAACTGTCGCCGCTCATGAACAGATAGCCCAAGGTGATGGCAATGATGAGATAAATCCACGTGAGACTTATCTGCGAGCCAGGCTTCTTGTCCTTCTTATTCTTATTTGTTTTCTTGTTGTCGCTCATAATCAGTCGAGGTTAGGAATGCTTTGAAGGTCGGCATCAGCCCAAAGGTGTTCGATGTCGTAGAACGAGCGAAGTTCAAGCACGAAGATATGCACGATGACGTCGGCAAAGTCCATAGCCACCCAAACAGCATTGTGAAGTCCGCTGACGGCAATGGGTTTGGCAGCAACTTTCTCCCGACAAGTATCTCCGACAGAATGTGCAAGAGCGGCAACCTGCAATGGCGAACCGCCCGAGCAGATGACGAAGTACTGGCAAACAGCATCGGGTATTCCTGTGAGGTCGGCCACCACGATGTCCCTTCCTTTCTTCTCCTGTAATCCTTCTACTATAGCTTCTACCAACTCGTTCTTCTTTTTCTTCATTCGCAATATATTATAATATGTATAAGAATCAATCGCGTGCAAAGATACAAAAAATTAGTTCATGAATCACATAATAAGGTTCATAATTCAATTTTATTAAGTTTTTTTTTGCAAATTATTTGGTCAGTTTGCAAAAAAGCCATACCTTTGCAGCGCAATTGGGCTATGGTGTAATGGTAACACTGCAGATTCTGGTCCTGCCTTTCCTGGTTCGAGTCCGGGTAGCCCAACGTTGAAAGGTGGAGGCTGTGCTGAGGAAGTGCGGCCTTTTTCAAACATAAAAGAGAAACAAAGCATTTTATAATCACAATGGACGACTATCACGCGGATAATTACAGTTCTTAGTGCTCTGGAGTCTGCATCGCTTTGCACGCTCCAAAAGGAGCCAAGGATTTATGTGCGAGTACCCCAAAAAAGCAGAGGAGGAACAAGACGATGCGAACATACTGGAACACTTCGAATGGTCTGCGTACCATTGGAGAATGGCAGCCTGGCTGCTGGGTGCAGGTGACCTGCCCAACAGAGGAAGATGTGAACTTCCTGGAGCAAACGCTCAAAATTCCCGATTACTACATTAGCGATATTGCCGATACGGACGAACGTGCCCGTTACGACATTGACGATGGCTGGGTGCTCATCATCCTTCGTATTCCTTATGTCAAGGAAACGAAGAGCAGAACGCCTTATACTACGATTCCTCTGGGTATCATCATGAAGGGCGATGTGCTCATCACGGTCTGCAACTTCGAGACAAACATGATGATAGACTTCGTTTCCTATCAGCAGAAGCGTGGCTTGGGCTTCGTCGATAGCGTGGATATGATATTCCGTCTGTTCCTCTGTTGTGCCGTGTGGTATCTGAAACGCCTGAAGCAAATCAGCACTCGCATAGATAAAGCCAAGCAGAACCTCGACCGCAAGATAAGCAATGCTGACCTTATCGCTCTGAGCCGCTTGCAGGACAGTCTGACCTACTTCGTCACATCCATTCGTGGTAATGAGAATCTGCTTTCAAAACTTAAGTTCAAGCTCCCCATCGACGAACTTGATGCAGACATGATAGAGGACGTCGGCATTGAGATGAGTCAGGCTCGCGAGACGACAAACATCTATGCGAACATCCTTGATTCCACGATGGACACCTACGCCAACCTTATCAACAACAACATGAACTCGGTCATGAAGATGCTTACCAGCATCAGCATTATCCTGATGTTCCCGACGCTCATTGCAAGTCTGTTCGGTATGAACCTTGTCAATGGTATGGAGACCGCTTCTTGGGGCTTCCCGCTTGCACTTGTTCTCTCGATTGGCGTGACTGTTGCATTCATGTGGTATTTCAAGCGCAAAACGTGGATTTAAGTCATAGTTCATAGTTCATAGTTCATAATTAAGAGTTGAAATTTCAATAAACGTGATAAAAATCGTGCCCTTTCCTTGCAGGTTAGGGCATTTTTTGTTTATTTTGCGACCACTATACCTATTTTTAAATGGTAAATCGAATATAGTTAAATAGTAAATGACATGATGGACTCTTTAGAGACTAACGAGACTACTGCCCTTGAGCAGTCTTCTGAGATTACAAACGAACAACAGGTTGAGCAAACGGCTGAAGCAGTTGAACAGGCTGAGCCCGTAGTAGAAACACCAGAACAGGTAGCTGAGGAAACCAAGCCCGAAGTCGAGGAAACAGCAGAGCCTGAGGCTGATGAGACAACTCCCGAAGTGGAGGTGACCGAGGCCGAGCAGCACATCGCTGAGCAGACCTTCAAGACGAAGGACGAGGTGGTTGCCCGCGTTCAGGAAATTGCCCAAAGTGGCGAAGCCGGCGACCGCGCGGAACTTAATCTCCTGAAACAACTCTTCTACAAGTTCCACAATGCCGAAGTGCAGGAAGCCTTCAAGGCTTTTGTCGAGGCTGGTGGCGAGGAGGATAAGTTTATGCCGGAGATAGATACGGCCGAGCCAGTCTTCCGTGAAGCTATGCAAGCCATCCGCGAACGCCGTGCCGCTATCCAGGAAACGCTGGAGAAGCAGAAGCAGGACAACCTGAAGCGCAAACTCGAGATACTGGAACGCATCCAGCAACTGGCCTCTACGCCTGAGGAAGCCAACAAGAACTTCGACGAGTTCAAGGCTCTGCAGACGGAGTGGAAAGAGATTAAGGCTGTGCCAGCCGAGCGAGCTACGGAACTGTGGAAGAACTATCAGCTTTATGTAGAGCAGTACTACGATCTGCTGAAGCTCGGTCATGAGTTGCGCGACTACGACTTCAAGAAGAACCTCGAGACCAAGATGCGTCTCATCCAGCAGGCAGAAGCCCTCGCCGAGAATCCCGATGTGCTGCAGGCTTTCAACCAGCTGCAGACACTCCATCAGGAGTGGAAGGAGACGGGTCCCGTTGCAAAGGAAATCCGTGAAGACGTTTGGGCGAAGTTCAAGGAAGCCTCTACCATCATCAATAAGAAACACCAGGCCTACTTCGATGCCATTAAGGCTCGCGAGGAAGAGAACCTGACGAAGAAGACAGCCTTGTGCGAGCAGCTCGAAGCCTTCGATACAGAGAACTTGAAGAACTTTGCAGACTGGGATGGCATCACGCAGAAGATCAAGGAGTTGCAAGCTGAGTGGAAGACCATAGGCTTTGCTCCTCAGAAGATGAACACCGCTATCTTCGAGCGTTTCCGTCAGGGTTGCGACGCCTTCTTCGAGAAGAAGAACGCCTTCTTCAAAGACTTGAAGGAGGAACTCAACACCAATCTGGCGAAGAAGAAGGAACTTGTGGAGAAGGCCGAGGCTCTGATGGAGAGCACCGACTGGCGCTCTACGGGCGACATC
>ONSR01000084.1 GCA_900320565.1 uncultured Prevotellaceae bacterium | reverse complement strand
GATTGCCCTCGGCACAGGTGTTGGCATTCGCTACGACCTCGACTTCCTCGTCATCCGCTTCGATCTGGGTATTGGCATTCATGCGCCTTATGATACAGGTAAGCAAGGCTACTACAACATGCCCAGCTTTGGCAAGTCACTCGGCTATCACTTCGCTATCGGCTATCCTTTCTGATTGTTAGGTAAAGAAATTAATTAGGCGTGGCTAGTTGCCCAACTAACCACGCCTAATTTTCCAACTAGCCATACCTAATATGGCAATTAGCTGTGCCAGAATTCCCAGCTTGCAATGGCTTGGAGGTGAAGCATCTCCAGACCGTTCTTTACTATAGCGTCCTGTGCCCTACCTTTTTGCATGAAGAGGGTGTCTTCGGGATTGTAGACGAGGTCGAAGAGCAAGTGCTTCGAAGTGAGCAGTTCGTAGGGAATGGCTGGGGCGTGGTCCACCTTGGGGAACATTCCGACGGGTGAGCAGTTGACGATGACGGTATACTGCTGCAGTGTCTCAGCCGTGATGTCTTCATAGGTTAACATGCCCTCGCGAGGGGAGCGTGAAACATAAGTCCACTCGATTCCCAAGCGATTCAGGCCGACACAAATGGCTTTGCTTGCTCCGCCAGTGCCCAGGACGAGGGCTTTCTTGTGGTGAGGTTGCAAAAGAGGACGTATGCTGTCGGTAAAGCCGATGATGTCGCTATTGAAACCTTTCAGTTTGCCATCGCGAATGCGAATGACGTTGACGGCGCCTATCTCGCGTGCCTCGTCGCTCAGTTCGTCGAGCAGAGGGATGACAGCCTGCTTGTGAGGCAGCGTGACGTTGAGGCCTCGCAGTTCCGGATTGTCGCGAATTACGTCAAGGAGCATCGAGGCATCGGGAATCTCGAAGTTGACGTACTCGGCATCAATGCCTTCACGGGCAAACTTTTCCGTGAAGAACCCTCGGCTGAAGCTGTGTCCCAAAGGGAAACCTATGAGTCCGTATTTGTCCATCGTGTAATATGTTTAAGCAAAGGAAGAGTAGGAAAGTGTGTGTTCACTTAACTATAATCTTTAAGTACCTGCATCCGTGTGCAGGGATAGTGCAGTTGAGCTCGTCGGCTGAGAGATTCTTTTGTCGCCAGAGGTCACGGACGGAGCCAGGTTCCTTTCTGTCCTTCTCCTCGGAGGAGGTTGGAAGGAGGTTGATGAGTGCCTTCATGTCAACCCCGCGGTCGCTGTCGCCCACGTTGAAGATGCCTGCGGCGACAGTTCCGTCAGCCAGCGGACGACTCCATACCTCGATGTCGCCTTCCTTCAGTACGCGGTCAGCCTGCTTGCCGAGGATGTCCTGATTGATGGCATTCACCTCGTTGTTGCAGAGCAGGTTTAGCGTGAAGTCGTCCATCTGTGCGATGTCGCAGCCGATGAGCATATTCGAGGCAAGAAGCGTCCAGAGCGTGATGTGCGTGTACTGCTCGTCTGGCGTCAGGCGTGTCTCGCGCAACTCTCTGCCCCAGCCCACTTTGCCGACGACCAGCATGTCGGGGTCGTTCCAGTGTCCGACAGAAGAATACTGTGCCTTCCCTGCCTGCTGACGGAAACCGACATCGCGTATCGACGCCCAGGTGTCGTCAATGTCCTGTGCTGTGCGCCAGCTGTTGCCGTCGCAATAAATGCCCCACAGATAGACCTGAGTCCCTCCCAGCGGACCAAGACTGTAGAAGATGTCGCGAGGCTGCTCGCGCACGAACTTCTGCATCAGCAGATATGGACGCAGACAACTGGCAAAGCCCCAGTCGTTATCCTTCTCGCGTACTCGCTCGTAGCTGCACCAGTCGTATTTCAGATAATCTACGCCCCACTCGTTCCATACCTCGGCATCCTGCTTCTCGTGGCCCAAGCTGCCCAGATAGCCGCCACAGGTCTTGTCGCCGGGCGACGAGTAGATGCCGAACTTCAATCCGCGCTCATGGAGCCAGTCAATCATCCCTTTCATCGAGGGGAACTTTCCGTTGGCTTCTATTGTGCCATCGGGGTTGCGGCTTTCTGCTTCCCATCCGTCGTCGATGTTGATGTAGTTATAACCAAAGTCGGCAAGACCCTTGTCGATGAGTGCCTGCGTGGAGGAAATCACCTTCTCCTGCGAGACGCTCAGCCCCCAGCAGTTCCATGAGTTCCATCCCATGGGCGGAGTCTGACCTATCATGTGCTCGCCCACTTTCAGGGTGAACACTTGCGATGCCTTTCCCTGAGCATTCTCTGCTGTTATGTTGAACGACAGGACACATGGCTTGTCGACTCTTCCGCTCAATGCACCTTCGTCCGAGAGCTGGAGGCCTGCTGGCAGGTCGTCGCAAGTGAACTTCATTGGCTTTTCACCCGACACAGGAAAGCGGTAGATGACAGGTGAACCGGGACTGACACCATACACAGGAGCGCCATTGAAGCGAGGTGTGGCTGGAGTCGGAGGCGTAAGTATGTATTTCAGCTGCTTGCTCTCGCTCAGGACCTTTCCCGTCTCCTTGTCGGTATAAGAAGCAGTGAGCAAACACATCTTATGCTTGTCGTAGGGAAGGGAGAAGCGTGCCGGTTTGTTTCGCTTGATGGAAAGTTTCTTGCTCAGGGACTTTACCTTTGCTCCTGTCTCGCGGTCGGTGAGTGTGACGTCAAGTGTTCCGCTGGCAGTCGAGGCGTAGGCACTGCTGATTTCAATATCGCAGTGCGACTGTCCGTTGTTCTCCTCGGTCAGTCGCATGGCAAGTCCTTCGGCTGCATTGGGGCAACGCAATGTCAGGGGTCGCCAGAACAAGCCGCCCGACCCGCCACGGTTATAGACGCGGACTGCTATCACGTTGTCTGCATCCCAGCGTATCACGCCCGACTTGATATCCACAGGATAGTCGCGAACGACATCAACGCCACAGAGGTAGCCGGAAGGGTCTGTCGGCATACGACCTGTGCTGCCAATCAGTTTGCCGTTCAGGTAGCACTCGTCCACATCGTCAGCCTTGGGCATGTGAAGAACGACGACATTCTGCTGGTCTGCACCAACGAGCAGGCTTTTGGGGATGGTCACATGAATGCGATACCAGCCGTATGCGTTGTTGTTGCGAGGGAAGCCTTGCTTGTCCCATTGCTTCGTGATGTCAATCTCGCTCCAAGAGGCATCGTCCACATCAGGCTTGGCCCAACTCATGTCGTTACCTTGCCGGTAGAGAGCCTTGCTGACGCTTACCTCCTGTGCTTGAGCACATAGTCCCCAAATGCAGCACAGTACGATTATAGTCCAGTTGTCCTTCATAATATATGTATATATGTTTATTTCTTGGCCAAGTACATTGTGCTGATGCCGAAGGTGAAGCGGCGCCACTCGACTTCTGCGAAGCCTGCTCTGTGCAGGATGCTTTCCATCTCTTCTGCCTGCGGGAAGGCTTCCATCGAGGCCGGCAGATAGGTGTAGGCACTGTTGTCGTGGCTGACGAGGCGTCCGAGCAAAGGCATCACGACGTGAGCGTAAACCCAGAACAGCTGCTTCATCGGGAAACGCGGCGGCGGCGTGAGCTCCACGATGAGGAGATGTCCGCCGGGACACAGGACGCGTCGCATCTCCCGCAGTCCCTTGTCGAGATCCTGGAAGTTGCGAACGCCATAAGCAGACGTCACGGCATCGAACGAACCGTCGGGGAAAGAGAGATTCAGGCAGTCTTCATGCTCAAAGGAAATCATGTCCTGAAGCCCTTCTTGCTTGACTTTCTCCCTACCGACGCTCATCATACCTTCGGAGATGTCTGCCCCCGTGATGTGGCAGGGCTGGATGCGTCGGGCCATGAGCAAGGCGAAGTCGCCCGTGCCTGTTGCGATGTCGAGGATTTCCTGCGGCTTGTGCTTGCCAAGAGCATCAACGGCCTTGCGTCGCCAACGACGGTCTATGCCGAGCGACATCAAGTGGTTCAGCTTGTCGTAGGTCGGTGCGATGCGGTCAAACATCTGCCGCACACCCTGCTTATTTAATTCATAATTCATAATTCACAATTCATAATTATTTCCTTCGCTAAGACTTAGGGCGTAGCCCAATTGTGAATTATGAATTATGAATTGTGAATTGAATTCAGCCATTCTGTCACGTTCCTTTCGATGCGACGGGCAATGTCACCTTCGCTGTCGGCAGGTACAAACTTCTCGCCCACGATGTGTTCGTAGAGCTCGATGTAGCGGTCGGCCACGCTCTGAGCATACTCATCGGTGATCTCAGGCATGACTTGTCCGGGCTGATTCATGAAGTTGTGTTCGATGAGCCACTGGCGTACGAACTCCTTCGACAGCTGCTTCTGAGGCTCGCCCTTAGCGAACTTCTCCTCGTAGCCGTCGGCATAGAAGTAGCGGCTGCTGTCGGGCGTGTGAATCTCGTCAATGAGGATGACCTTTCCGTCACGCTTGCCGAACTCATACTTCGTGTCAACCAGGATGAGGCCCTTCTTTGCAGCAATCTCTGTGCCGCGCTGGAAGAGGGCACGCGTGTATTTCACCATCGTTTCCCAATCTTCCTTGCTGACCAATCCCTGCTTGATGATTTCCTCGGCAGAGATGTTCTCGTCGTGACCTTCTTCAGCCTTTGTGGTCGGCGTAATGATGGGTTCGGGGAACTTTTGGTTCTCCTTCATGCCTTCGGGAAGCTTCACGCCGCAGAGTTCACGGCAGCCAGCTTTGTACTCGCGCCAAGCCGAGCCAGTCAGGTAGCCGCGGATAATCATCTCCACACGGAAGCCTTCTGCCTTCAGGCCTACAGTCACCATCGGGTCAGGCGTAGCGAGTTTCCAGTTGGGAACGATGTCGGCTGTGGCGTCGAGGAACGATGCGGCGATTTGGTTGAGCACCTGTCCCTTGAAGGGAATGCCTTTGGGCAGGATGACGTCGAAGGCCGAGATGCGGTCCGTAGCGACCATCACCATCAGGTCATCGTTGATGTTATAGACATCACGCACTTTTCCGTGATACACACTCACCTGTCCAGGCAGGTTGAAGTCAGTTCTTGTAAGGGACCCTCCCCCTTTCCCCTCTCTTGCAGGGCGGGGAGTAGTTACTTGTGAAGATGGATTGTTCATTATATATAATGTAAATGGTTTAGTGTGTTATCTTGTTCTGTTCTTAATTTTCAAAAGGTACTTACTCCCCGCCCTGCAAGGGAGGGGAAGGGGGGAGGGTCTTTTCGTAAGCTTCCACGATGCGCGTCACGAGTTTGTGGCGCACGATATCCTTCTTTGTGAGTTCGATGAAACCGATGCCTTTGATGTCTTTCAGGAGGCCGAGCGCCTCGATGAGTCCGGAGCGGACACTGTGGGGGAGGTCGATTTGGGTTGTGTCGCCCGTCACAATCATCTTGGTGTTCATGCCCATGCGAGTCAGGAACATCTTCAACTGAGCACTCGTTGTGTTCTGTGCCTCGTCGAGGATGACGACGGCGTCGCTCAGCGTGCGGCCTCTCATAAAAGCGAGCGGAGCAATCTGTATGATGTTCTGATCCATCATCTCGCGCAGCTTCTGGGTCGGAATCATGTCCTCAAGCGCATCATACAGCGGCTGGAGATAGGGGTCTATCTTCTCCTTCATGTCGCCGGGCAGGAAGCCGAGTTTCTCGCCGGCCTCTACTGCGGGGCGCGACAAGACGATTCGCCTGATCTCCTTATTCTTGAGAGCACGGACGGCGAGGGCAATGCTGGTGTACGTTTTGCCTGAGCCTGCGGGTCCGACAGCAAAGACGAGGTCGTTCTCCTGATACGCTTTGACGAGCAACTGCTGGTTCGTGGTGCGAGCACATATTGGGCGGCCAGTGACGCTATACACAATCACGCCTTCCACTCCCTCGCGCTCCGAGCGTTCGCCTCGCGTGATGTGGAGGAGTTCTTCTTCAGTCAGACTGTTGTACTTGAGGATGTGTTTCTGCAGTTTCTGCACGATTTCCTCGAAGGCACACATCTCCAACTCGTCGCCCATGACGTGTATGACGTTGCCTCTTGCCACGATGCGGAGCTTCGGATAAAGTGCCTTGAGCATCTGCATATTGATATTGTTCACGCCATAAAGCAGGAGGGGATCGATGTCCTCGATAAGGATATGTTTTTCTATCATTCGCCAGTATTTTAATGCAAAAGTAATAAAAA
>ONSR01000090.1 GCA_900320565.1 uncultured Prevotellaceae bacterium | reverse complement strand
TCGCCATTTGCGAAGTTCACCACGATGAAGTCGTACTTGTCCTGCTTGATGGCTTCCACCAGCTTGTCCTTCACTTCGTAGGCGCTCATCTCGGGCTTGAGGTCGTAGGTTGCAACCTTAGGACTTGCCACGAGGATGCGCTCTTCGCCTTCGTAGGGAGCCTCTCTGCCGCCGTTGAAGAAGAATGTCACGTGTGCGTACTTCTCCGTCTCGGCTGTGTGGAGTTGCTTCAAGCCCTTGCTGCTGATGTATTCGCCGAGGGTGTTCTCGACGTTCTCTTTCGGGAAGAGAATGTGCACGCCTGTGAAGCTTGCATCGTACGGCGTCATGCAGTAGTACTGCAAGCCGGGGATGGTCTTCATTCCCTGCTCAATCATGTCCTGCTGAGTCAGCACGATGGTGAGTTCCTTCGCGCGGTCGTTGCGGTAGTTGAAGAAGATGACGACGTCGCCCTCCTTGATGGTGCCGTCCACGTTGCAGTTGTTGATGGGCTTGATGAACTCGTCGGTGACGCCTTCGTCATAGCTTTCCTGCATAGCCTCGATGAGGTCCTTTGCCTGTTTGCCCTCGCCTGAGACGAGCAAGTCGTAGGCAATCTTCACGCGTTCCCAACGCTTGTCGCGGTCCATCGCATAGAAGCGGCCGATGATGCTGGCAATCACAGCGTTGCCTGCCTCGTCGCACTTGTCGATGAGCTGCTGGATGAAGCCGATGCCGCTCTTGGGGTCGGTGTCGCGACCATCCATGAAGCAGTGCACGAACGTCTGCTTTACGCCGTATTCCTTACCAATCTCGACGAGTTTGAAGAGGTGGTCGAGCGAGCTGTGTACGCCGCCGTTCGAGGTCAGACCCATCAGGTGAACGTTCTTGCCATTAGCCTTAGCGTACTCGTAGGCGCTGACGATTTCGGGGTTCTTCATGATGCTGCCGTCGGCACAAGCGCGGTTAATCTTCACGAGGTCCTGATAGACGATGCGACCCGCGCCGATGTTGAGGTGACCGACCTCCGAGTTGCCCATCTGTCCGTCGGGCAATCCGACGTTCTCACCGCTGGCGAGGAGCTGGCTGTGAGGGTAGGTAGCGTTCAGTTTGTCAAGATTCGGAGTCGGAGTGTTGAAGATGACGTCTCCCTTGCCATGAGCACCGATGCCCCAGCCGTCGAGAATCATCAAAAGAGCTTTCTTGTTCATAGTTTTGTATGTTTTAATGTTTGTCAGTTCTTTTATTGCGGGTGCAAAGATACAAAAATGAAAGCTAAATTCAAAATAAATTATATTTATTTTAGATTTTAAGCAAGGGTCATAATGAAACTAGACGTGCCTAGTTTGCCAACTAAGCACGCCTAATTTGCGAATCAATCACGCCATGTTTTTCAGTTACTCAGGGAGCCTTTGCAGGTCTGTCACTTCTCGTTCTTCCAGGAGACGCCTTATAAGTTATGCTCCGGAGAAGCCACTGAATGTGGCTTCGGCCCCACAAAGGGGAGCGAGTTTCCACTCGCGACGGAGGAAGAGCCAACGCCCTATAGGGGAGTGATGATTCCTCTATAGGGGAGTGACAATTCCTCCCTAGGGGATTTATTGACGCACCTTTTTGCCTTTGGTGACATAGATGCCACCCTTAGCGGGAAAAGGGACGGGACTACCTCCCAAGTCGTACCATGAGGTCTCATTTTTCCCTTTTGAGTTTTCATTTTTAACCTCTCCTATGCCGACGGGGTCGTCAGTAATGGTGGCAGAGAAGGCTGGGGTGTCGCCTGTCCGTTGGAACGTGCCGGTGATGAGAATGCCCCCTTGGTGGTACGACCACGGCTCTTTCCTCGTCACGCGGACATGCTGCAGCGTGATGGGCGAAGCCAAAGCGTCTGTGGGGCGAATGCGATAGGGACAGCCGGCTTCCATCTCGCTGACGGGATTGTACCAAAGCTCGAATGGTGTCTCTTCGCCATCTGCTTCATTGTTGTTTGCGAAATCTATCTCCAACGGTTCTAACTCCTCCACCTCTGTTCCCTTGCCGAAGATGGTCTCGATGTCGTTGGCATTCAGCGAGAAGGGCAGGCAGACGTATTGCCACTCGCCGTTGCGGAACGTCTTGTTGAGCACTACCTTATTATTATATGAACGCGGGACAATCTCGTTCTCTGCGGAGTTCTCATCGTAGGAGACAGGCAGGTCGCTGACCTTCCATGTGCGGACGAGGTCAACGTAGAACTTGCCGTGATTGGCGCCGGCAGTGTTGTTGCTCTCCAAGCCGTAGCCGCTCTTCACACCAATCTCGAGGTCTTCGCCTTCGCCCACCTCGATGTCGAGCGCCATATCGTTGACGCGCCCCGTTGTGGTGTTGGCAGAGAGACCTGCGAAGGTTGCCGTCTCGCCTTCGATCAGCACGCTGGCGGGGTACTTGCTCTCCACACCGTAGTACTGCACGCTGCACTTGTCGCCCGCTTGTCCATAGAGGCGCGTGATGCCGAGCTTCGATGCATATTGCCACATACGGGCGTTCACTTCGTAGATACCCGGGGTGAGTTTCTCGGCAGGTATCGTCTGGTAGAGTCGGAAGTCGTTGGGGATGACGCTCGACGTGCTTGCCACATAGCCTGCCCACTTCCACTCGAGGTTCGTGCCGTCAGAGACACCGCCATAGTTGTCTGTCCAAGCATTGCTCTGCCATCCAAGGATGGGACCGTTGCCTGCCTCGTTGATGGTGGTCTTCAGGTTCCAATCGTAGGTCACGCCCTTGGGGTTCTTCTCGAAGTCGTAGTTGGTGAGCACCTCGTCGCAGAACTCATCTTGCGAGAGAGGCTGCTCCGTGACCTTCTCTACATGGAAGTCATCCACCATGAAGTAGCCTGCGCCATTCTTGTCGCTGCCTTGGTTGGCACTGTTCGTACGGATGCCGAGCACGAGGTCGTCGCCTTCCTGCAGGGTGATATAGACCACCATGCGCTGCATGTTCTGCGCGGTGGATGAGTTGAAGCCGCCAGCGTGACGGGCAAAGGTCGTGCGGTAGTCGGTATAAGTAATGTTGTCGTAGCCCGACGTCCCGTTGCGGTAGTAAGGCTCGTTGGTCCAATATTGCACGTTGCAATTGTCGCCTCGCTCATTGTCGGCAAAGAGGCAAGCGGTGCCATAGAAGTCCTTCTCCACCCACATGCGGCAACTGACTTTGTAGATGCCTGCGCCCAACTTCTCGGCGGGTATCTGCTGATAGAGGCGGAGCGGCTTGGTGATGGTGCTGTTTGCGGCAGGCTTGCAGACGTAGGCTTGCTGTCCGTCCTTGTTCTTTGCCGTCTTGTTCATACTGCGCTGCAAGGTCGTGCCTGCAGGCAACTCCTGCCAACCCGTCGGCGGCAATGTGGTCTTCGTGAAGTTCTCCTCGAACGAGGGATTCGTCAGGACGCGGCTCGTGATATCGACTGCAACGCTGTTCATCACCTCAGGCAAAGTTTCGCAGCGTTCGATGTCGAGGCCGTTCTCCAATTGGGCGATGCATCGAGAGGCGTCAACCTCCTGCACGCAACCATTGTGCTCGTCGATGGCTTGAATGGCAGCAAGGGCTGTTGTTTCGCCCAAGACCATATAGACGGGCTCCATGCGGATGCTGCCATAAGCAATATGCGAGGCGGAGAGGCAGACGGGCACGATGACGTTGCGCGCCTCGCTCTCCTGTGGCGTCACGGCTCGGTAGGAGATGTTGTACGGCCCTTTCGTCAGGTGTCGCTGCACATCGCCCTCGTTCTTCACCTGGCCGTTCACGACGTAGCGTCCGCAGTTGTGCGAGTCCATCGTGTAGGCGCCCCATGCAATCGGGTCTTCGGCAACCTTGTTCTTCAGGCAGTAGTCCTCCGTCATCACCATTCGCCCAATCATTCGGCGTGCCTCGCGTATGTAGAGTTGCGGCGTGAAGTTCTCGTTATCCTCATACTCGTCGAGCGGATAGCCCCACTGGTTGTACTCGTCCCTGATGTTCTGCGGCACGCGCGGGTCGGTCCAAAGGATGTAGAGGAGGCCCTTGGTGTAGTCCTCGTGGAGCTTGGCGATGGAGTCGCGCTGCTCGTAGGTTGCCTCGGGATAGTCCCAACTGTAGCCAATCATGTCGGTCGAGAAGGCGCCGTTATTATTGTTGTCCGTCTTCACGGCGTTCCAAGAATTAGGGCCAGAAGAGTCCTTCATATATGTCCACTTGATGCAGTCACCGTAGCCGCTCCATCCTTTCTTCGCCATCCAGCGGAACAGCAGTTCGTACTTCGAAGGGTCGTAGTTGTCGGGCACCTTCGCTGTGATGGAACGGAAGGGCTTCGTCTTCGTCAACGTCAGGCGGTAGTTGTAGGCTTGGATGTGGTTGTCGCCCGTTCCTTTGGCGGGCATTGGGTCGCTCATAATGCCCCACAGCAAGCCGCTCGACGGGTCGCCCGGCACAACGTAGGGGTCCACGCCGTCGCAGAACTGATGCTTGTTGAGGCATTGCGCTCCGTTCTCAGGCTCGCCATACTTCGACGCTGCTTCACGTCCGACGGTATAGGTGATGCCTGCCCGGGCCATGAGGTCGCCCTCGTAGCTGCAATCCATGAAGATCTTGGCACGGACTGTCCTTTGAGGCGTCACCTTGGGGTTCGTGCCGTCTTCCAGCGTGATGCTCTTCACCTCGTTGCCTTCCTTCTCTGCACTCTCGATGCGCCACTCGTACCAGATGTCTGTCGAGTCCTGCAAACCGACTTCCGAGAGGAATCCCTTGAAGGTGGCGAGGGCAACCTTCGGTTCGAAGTAGAACGTTGGCGAGGCCATGCCGTAATGCTGACCGATGCGACGGTAGAACTCGCGGGCAAAGCCTTTGATGATGCGGCGATGGCTTGTGCTGTCACCAATGTCTGTCCAGCCCAATCCGCCTGCAGTCAAGCCACCGATGCGCTTCGTCGGCGACACAAGCAGCACGCTCTTCCCTTTCAACTTGGCCGTATAAGCCGCCATGATGCCTGCCGGCGTGCTGCCATAGATGCAGATGTCAACATCCTTCACTGTGCCCTGAGCCTCGTCAGCCCGTACGTCTTGATAAGTCATTGCGCACATTGCCATAAGCAGAAATGTGCAAAAGAATCCCTGTCGTTTCATCGTTATTTAATAGTATTTAATTGCCTGATTATATTGAAAATCGTGTACTTCCGTTGCAAAGATAGTATTAAATAACGAACTACGCAAGCAAATTAAAGAAAAATTGTTATTGCTTGGTGCGAAACGTGCCACGCCCACTTAGTCAACTTGGTTGGCATCGTCCTTTTCCTCTTCCTCTTTGTCCTCCTGATTATTTTCCATCCTCCACGAAGATTTTCTTCACCGCATCGAGGTAGCCATAGCCATACACATTGTCGGGCTGAAGATAGCTTGTCTCTGTCCATTCGTTCCAGGAATTGATGGTGATGAGCGGATGGAGATGAGGTCTGGCATCGAGGTAGGCTTTTGCCTTCCGCAAGGCCTGCTCGAAGCGCTCCGGCGTGTTGTCACGAGCAACGGCGCTCCTGCCCGTGCGCGGACTGTTGTCCCATCCGATGCTGACATGCGGGTAATAGGGGATGGTGAACTCCTGTTCGAGCTTATCCCATTCCCGGTAAGCCTGCTCGAGGATGTTGGCATAGTCGTCATCTACGTTGATGAAGTGGCAGAACTGGTAGTGCGACATGCTGTTGAAGCCAAGCTTCCTGACGAACTCGTCGCGCGGTTTGTCGGTCTTTGCCGCATCGAATCCGCTGTAGTTGAACTGCGGAGCCCACATCGTGAACTGCAGTTCGAGGTCGGGAAAGCCAGCCTTCTTCACTTCCTTTCGGAACCATTTCAGGGCATCGCGTGCCTGCTCAACGCCTCCGATGCCCTCGATGAAGGTAGAGAGTTCGTAGATCATGAACACGGGTTTGCCGTCTATCTTATAATAGTTTGGCTGACGGAAGAAAAGCTCGATGTTGCGTCGGCACATCTTCTCGAAGGCTTCGCGACTCACGCCGCCCCGCCAGATGATGTTACTCTCGCCGAGATGGGCGATGCGCGTGTCCCAGTAGTTCTCCACGTTATGGTT
>ONSR01000061.1 GCA_900320565.1 uncultured Prevotellaceae bacterium | reverse complement strand
GGTCGGCCAAGCAGGTCATAGAGATTTGATGACTGCTTGTCCAGCGTTCCGTCCGAGGAGTTCGTCCCTTCGGTCTGGACAGAAGGATGGTTGATGCCAGTGTACCAGTCGGCGAGGCCCACGACGCTGACGGGCAGCACGTTGTTCGCCGGGCGCACGTCCTTTACCCGCTCGCTGCCTTGCATGGGAGTGGTGTGCAGATAGAGCACCTGATTGAATTCGGGTCTGTTGAGCGTCAGCGTGACAATCTTCACCTTGTTCTGCTTTGCGTCGGCATCGTAGAGGTCGGATGCCTTGACGGTTGCCTCGGCATAGCTGGTGGCGTTCTCATCAACGACTGGCGAGTTGTAGAGTCCCACCTTAACAGTCATACCGTCGGCCAGAGGCAACAGAGAAGCGTTGTTCACCTCGGCCACAATGGTCGTCTTGTTGTCATCGGACTTCTTGCTCAGCACCTTAAGGGCCATATCCACCTGACGCACGTTCAGCTGCGTGCCATTCTGGCTGACGACGCGGCGCGGAGCCTTGGACACAGCTCTGTTGCGACGGACTTTCAGGGCATTGCTGTTACCGGCAATGAAGTTGGCCGACAGGTCATAGTCGATGGTGCCGTCGAAGTTGTCGTCCACGGGATAGTAGACCGTCAGTTCGCTCTTCTCCTGCGGCATGATCAGCACATTGTGGCTGGTGGTCTCGCCGTTCATCGTCACGTCAACGCTTCCGATAGGTTGGAAGCCGTTGTTGGCAATGGTGATGGTGAAGGGCACCAGGCTGTCGTTCTTCACGTCGTAGGCATTGAAGTTCGCCCTGTGGTCGATGTCGTTGTCGAAGACGATGCTGTTCTCCAGCACGGCACCGCCGTCCTGCTCATTGGTGACGCAGTAGGCCACCTTCATGTCGCGGTCGCTCAGGTAGCCGTCCATCGATGCGAGGCTGACATCGTCGGGCATCGTAGCCACCTCGACGGGAGTAGAGAAATAGAGCATCTTGTCGTGGCTGCACAGTTTAGAGGCATAGACGCGGTTCTTTATGTTGACCGTCGTCGTACCGTCGCCGTTGTCAGTCGTTTCCTGGTCGCCTTGGCTCCACAGCAGTGCCACATCTTCCAGGTCAGTGGCCTCATCCTCCACCACAAGTCTGTAGTCGTTCACCGAGCGCTTGTCCATGCCTAAGGAGCCGGAGATCTTGCCCGTAGGCTCGCCCTTCATGTCAACGGTGCTGAGCACTACGTCGCGGCCGCTCTCATTCGTCTTGATGTAGCCTACGAGGTTAGCGCCGTTCACGCTCACCATCTGCGGATTGACGCCTTCAACTTGAGTATAGCGTTCGCGAACCTTGTTCTCGGGCGAAATGTTGACATAGACCACCGTGGCCTGCTTCTCCTCGTTCTCCACATCCTGCTGCAAGGTCATCATCACGAGGATGCTGTCATTCTTCATGCTCAGCTGGTAGTCGGCGGGCACGCTGCGGCGGTGCAGGCGCTTGATCTCTATCGGCTCGCCCCAGTAGCTGCCGTCCCATCGCGCGAGCATCAGACTGCCGTCGATGTAGCGGCTGCCCTGCTCGTTGAACTTCGCCACGCCCTGCTGCCAGACCACGGCGGCCTTGCCGTCCTGCTGCACGGCCACGGCGGGCGTCACAGCACCGATGTTGCCGTAGTTGGTGCTGACCGTGGCGTCGGTCCATGAGCCACCGTTCTCACGCATAGCCACATGTATCTCGCTCCGCTCGGTCACGCTCTTTGTCTGGTCGTTCTCCGACATGGCATCCAGTGCAGAGCCGTCAATGGCTTCTTTTATCTGCTCGAAGGCCACGACCTCCATACCGTTGTCGTTGTGCGCCTCAGAGAAGTCGTACATCGGGGCGTTGATGCCTGTGCTGACGAGGTCGTCCTTGCTGCCGTTGTTGTACAATTGCAGGCGGTCGTCGTTGTAGTTGCTGGCTGTCTTGAGGTTGTTGAACAGCAGCGACTCACCGCCAAACAGATAGTCGGGCCGAGCCATGCCGTTCACATTAGATATGATAGGTGTACCGAGGTCGGCTATCACTTTGCGCCTCAGCTTCTTGTAGCTCTTCGTCACGTTCTGTCGGCTCAAAGAGAAGATAGGCTCGGGGTTCGAGGGGTGGAAGGGGTTCGAGGGATTGTTGGGTACCAGGTATTCCTTATAGACATTGAAGATGGGCCACGTCTTCTTGGCTGACCAGAAGAGGAAGCGTGCCTCGGCGAAGGCTTCCATCTTTGCTTGCAGCGTGGTCTTCATGCCTGCCTGATGCTTGCCCACGTAAGCACGGTGGTGCAGGTCGATGCAGGCACCGCCGCGCACGCCGGCCACGGCCTTGGCTATCCAGAGGTCGATGCCGGCGTAGGCCCAGGCGCACACCTTCAGGCGGGCCTGATAGTCGAAGAAGAAGTCGATGGTGGTTGATTTGAACGACATGTCGCCCATCTCGACGAGCCGATGCCGAAGCTGACGGGAGCTGAAGCTGCTGCCGAGGCCTCGAAGATGAGGCCGCCGTCGTAGAAGTTGAACTGGAACTTGTTGTTCTCGCAGTCATAGTAGCCGATGCCGGTGAGGTAGCCCTTGATGCCCACGAAGGCCGAGGGGAAGCGGGGGATGTCGTCGAAGAAGTCATCATCGGCAGGCTTGCCGGAGTTGACGGCGTCCATGCACGCCTGAAACTGGTCGTCGAAATACTGGTAGTTGCCTATCTTGTCAAGGGCCGTCATGATCTGTCCGCCGGGCAGGAAGTTCTTCTCCACGCAGGCACGGATGATGAAGTAGTCGCCATCGCGCTCTATGTTCACCGTGAAGGGCAGCACGGGCGGCAGTTGGAAGTTGAACTTGTCGAAGGCCTTGCCCGAGTCCTTCATGTCCACGCCCTGTGCCGATGCATCGTCATCGACTTCGGTCAGGTCCGGGCTATCGAAATTCAGGGATACTCTGCTGGCCTCGTCCCTGGCAGCCAGGTCAAGGTCGTAGTTGTGCAGCGTGGGCAGGGTGGCCAGCGTCTCTGTGCCGTTCTTCAGCGTGAACTTCGCGTCGTCCTCTATCTGGTCGGTCAGGTCGAAGTCGAACAGGCAGTAGTTCCGTGAGAAGGGGAAGGCGTCGGTGGTGAGCAGCGTGGTGGTGAGCGAAGGCTGTTGTGCCAATCCCTCTAACTGCAGCTGCGTGGCGTCGAACGCTCCCTGGTATGCCAGCATGCCGGAGATGTGGGCATACTTCTTGCCGTGCCAACCATCGGGGCCAAACTGGCCGTCATAGATATGCTTTGTTACCTCGGGCTGTTCGGCGGTCTGCGAGTAGTTGAACGTCTCGCCCTCGCGCATCAGCAGGTTGTCGGCGCTGATGCTGGCGTTCATATTGTCGCTGTCCTTAAATTTGCCGTCGCGATTCGGTGTATCAAGCGTCAGACTCTTCAGCTGGTTTTCGTTCTGATGCAGCACGATGGTGTGGCGGCGCGGCTTACCTTGGTTCCACAGACTATTGGGGTCATAGTTCCACAGATACATCGTGGTGAGCATCGGCTCATAGCCGTCAGCCACTACTTCGATGAGTTGGGCAAACTGCCCAGCATCGGTCGGAACAAGATAGTACCCCATGTTGCTGTCAAAAGTCGCTGAACCCTGTGTGCCTTGGTTAGTCATCGAGGCATCCACAGTGGCATAGTTGAGGGTGGCATTTGTGATGGGATTGCCCTGATCGTCAACCACGGTGACTCGTGTGTCGTTTTGCACTAACTCCATAGGATTAATCCTAGAACTGTTAAAGCCACCTCCATGTATGTAACCACGATATTTATAGGGGGTGGCTGTCATATAATCTACGACCTCTTGAGAATAATAATCCAACTCACTTGACGGTGCAAAGCCCCAGTAGTCAAACTTACGACTTGTTACAAATCTTAATTCTGGTTTGATGTCGGGCTTTAGTTTAATCAGATAGTTATCAAATGATAGTCGTAAAGGAGTTCCCGGGAAGTTTCCACTAAGATAGCACTTTGAGGGATTTTGCATATAGACAATACCACTCAGCGTTTGCGGGGTAGTTATGGTTACTGGTTCACCATCTATGAAATGCTTAACTGAATAAGGACGTACATCGTCATACCAACCAAACTTTGAATTGATGTGATAGAGGTTCGGCAGGTCAGCACTGACAAACGTGGTGTTGTAGGTCTTGTCCCATTCAGGGAAATACACCTTAATATGATATGTATGTCCGTCACAGGGTGGCTGGAAGAAGAAATTGCCCTTATATTTGGTCAGGGTCTGAATAACTTCGTCCTCACAACTCAGCGTAATATCTGCGCCACCAAAAGCCTTATCGTTCACGTAGAAAAGTGCCTTTGGCAGATTGAGCGGATCTACCGCCAATGTAATTTCCTCTTTCGGATTTAAAACGCCGTTGATATATCTGTCCATATACTCGGATAAGGGATCAACGTATTGCTCAAAAGTCCCGAATGTGTCCTGATAGTAGCCTTCATTCTGTATGGTATTGAGAATGGCCTGAATGTTCTGGGTGTTGTCAAACGTGAGGTCGCCCGTCACATCCTCGCCATTTACCTTATAGACAAGCGCACCTGATGTAATTATCTTATTGAAGTAACAACAGTGAGTTCGTATCCGAAGCAAAACATCATCGGGGATGCAACTACGTTGGCCCATGGCATAGAACCAGCAGGGAGCAGAGTAGGTGTAGGAATAACTGCCATTTGAAGTCTCACCCACTTCATGCCCTGATGGGTCGATGACAGCGTTGATGTGAGCGGTATAATAGAACTCGCCCTCCTCTTCCAGCGTCAGCCAGTCGGGCAGAGGCTCACCGCTCAGGTTACTATATAACTCTTCTATGCCCCAATCAGGCACAGAGTAGCCCACGGTGAAGCCCCTGCGTGGCAAATGCCCCACCTTGGTAGTGACGGTAGGAAGATGCCCTTCGCGATAGCTGATTTCCTCGTAAGAATAGTCGTCCCACTCAAGGGGCTTCAGGTCGGGCGTCAGCGAAGCGGTGGCCTCGGCTGTAGCCTTCTCGCCGTGGTTGTCCATGTGGATGAGCACCTGGGCCGTGACGATGGGCTGGCCTATCTGTTCATCGCTGACATCGGGATGGTCCTCGCTGAAGACGAAAGGCAGGTCATAAAGCATGGCCGATGAGATGGTCTCATGCTGCTGTTTCTTCAACTGGCTCAGCTTGTAGTGCTCGGTCCACGTCGTGCCGTTGGCATGGGTGTAGTTCACGGTAACGGCACCCTCAGGATGGTTTCTCTCGTCAACCGTCCACTCATCCCAGCCTTCTATCTGGAACTGGAACTTGGGGAAACTGGTGCCCACGATGTATGTGCTGCTGGTATGCGTCACCCTCTCCGGCACCAACCAGAGCCGGTAGGTGCGTGAGGTGCTGACGCCGCTGGGCAAGGTAGCCGTCACGGTGAGGTCGCCCGTGCAGTTGCCGGTTTCGAGATACTGCGAACCGTCGTCGCTGGTCTTTATCTCGGCACAGGTTCCGTTGTTGGTGACGGTGTATGTGACGTTGCTGGCATCGGTAGCCTCCGCGGGAATGCTGGTGATGCCAAGGGGATACTGCTGACTGAGAATTTCCTCCGTCTGGAAATAGATGACTTTGTCCAAATGGATGTTGCTGTCGTCGGCAGGCATATCCACAAAGTCAATCGCCGTGGCGGGCACAGCCGTTGCTTGGGCGGGCGACACGGTGACGCTGAAGAAACTCTTGCCGTCAGTAGTGACCCCGTGAACATAATGGTCGAGGAAGCCTTCTTTGTCCAAAACAGGAATCGCCATTATCGGGCCGAAATCCACTTGAACGTTGGTGTCGGACGTCACGGTGGGCGCGGTGGCGTAGTAAGTCACGGTGCCTGTCTGCTCGTCGAAGTCGAAACGTCGCGGCTCGGTGGTCTGGCCGCCATCGAGCGACACGCCGAAGCTGTTTATGAAGTAGCGCATGAGGGCACGTTTCACCACTCGCCAGTTGTCCATCGTGGCGGTGATGGTCATCGTCTCGCCGCTCTTGTAGGCGGTCTTGTCTAAGCTGATGTTGGAGAACTCTGGTACGAATGAACTTAAGGGATAATGCAGATGGAACGTGGTGTTCTGCATGTCCTCCTGCGAGAAGAAGATAGAAGTCATGGCCTCCTGAGCGGGATTGGCCACCTCAAACGGACCAAGTTCGCTGATGCCCATGATGACACTCCTGCGATCCTGATCTTCCGACACGATGCTGTTGTCTATGTTCAATCCGTTATAATCGGTTCGGAAGGAGTACATGTACTCGTCGTCGGAAGGACGGTAGAGGTACAAGGCTACGTTGCTGACGGCTCCGACGTTGATGGGCGTGAGCACCACGTTGCGTGTCTTCGACATACCGTAGTCGTCGGCATCAGAAGGCAGGCCGCTGTGGTCTGTAACGCGTGTCTGGAGCACCAGTCGGCTGCCAGCACCTATCTTCACGTATGTTTCATCGCCAAACTGAAACGCGAGCAGCAGATACTTGCCCCAGCGGAAAGCATAGAATTCCCTTTCGGCAATGTCGAGCGACTGAAGCACTTCGAGCGGTGTTCCGAAGTCGCAGACGGGTGCTTCCTCCGTGGCCGTGTGGCTGATGTTGTAAATCACCACATCGTATGCTGCATCGGCATGATTGGTCGAGAGCACACAGAACACGGATGGGGCGTTGCCGTTGTAGTATTCAAAAGCATATTGATAGGTTTCAATCTCAACAGTCTTAGTAGTTTCACCAGGCGCGAATGTCACCACGGTTCCTTCATCCCAAGGCTGGTTCAGGTTGCTCAACGTGATGCTGGCCTCATAGGTGGTTGTGGCTCCTTGCGGTCGGCTGAGTTGAATCTTGACTTTGTCAGGGCCACCATCCGGGTCGGTGACCACATCGTCTGGCCCTGCATCAATCACATAGATGTCTGGATTGTTCGGGTCAGCGTGACCGCCCGTGAAGGTGATGACATCTTTTGTCTGTGCCAAGGCTGGAGAAGTCATCCTTGAGGGCAAATATAAGCTTTTTTTGCGAGAAACACGATTTTTAGCGAACAAAATGTGGCTTTTCAACTGCCTTTATAATTAAATAATGTGAAAAGTGTCCTCAAACGCCCCTGCCTTGGCATGACAAACCATACACTCGTCAACCGACAGGTCGACGCCAGTCAAGTTCGCAAAGTTCTGCAGAGAAGTTGGCCAACTTCTGCAGAGAAGTTTAGCAACTTCACTGCAGTAATTTTTACGTTTTTCTATAGCCTTGTTTTCTAACCACTTGTAAAACCCGGAAAAATCCTGCAGAGGATTTGCCCAAATCCTGCTGTGGATTTGATGAAATCCTCCTGTGGATTTTGCCAAATTGCAGAGGATTTGCCCAAATCCTGCTGTGGATTTGATGAAATCCTCCTGTGGATTTTGCCAAATCCTCACGTGGATTTTAGGGACGCGTCCCTCTCGCCATAGGGACTGTACCTATTAAAAGTTGAAAAGTTTGAAGGTGAAAAGAGCGAAAAGTGATTGGTTGGGGCTAGACAAAGTTACTTTTTTTCTATCTGGCAGACGAATATCACAAAGTTTTTTGCCGTATGTTTGAAATTATGAACATCGCAATGCACTATATTCAACAAAACAGCAAAATCGAAATAACTCGACGTGCCTAAATTACAAATTAAGCACGCCTATTTTACAAACTTAGCACGCCTATTTTACAAACTTAGCACGCCTATTTTACAAACTTAGCACGCCTATTTTTGAATAAAACAATTAAGGCGGGAAACTTTACCGAATCGGTAGGTCCCCGCCTTAATATATTAAAGATGTATGGTTACTTCATCAACACCTTTCTTGTCGTTCCATCACTCATTCGGATGATGTTCAAACCATGTTGCAAGGTGTTCTGCTTGCGGCCGTTAATGTCATAGACTTCTGCAATCGTCTGATTGTCAATGCCTGTAGCGCGGATTCCTGTTTCGATATCCTCACTTTCTGTCTCGGCTTCTATCTTAAACAATCCCCATACAGGATGACTTGTGTATTGCTCAACAGAATTGGTGGGTACGAACAATTGGGCTTTCTTTACATCCACTGTGTTAAATGCGTCAGATTCCGTTTCGGGAACTTCTTCTGCGTGGCAATAAACTTTTCCGTTCTTTTCCAAACCTTTACAGCTGGCGAATGCGTTGCTGCCAATGTATTGTATGCTTGCAGGAATGTGTATAGTAGCCAGTGTGCTGCAACCAGAGAAACATGCAGGTGAGATGATTGTTACACCTTCTGGAATATTAATAGAAGTCAGTTTTGTGCAACCAGAGAAGGTATATTCTTCAAGGATACTTACACTTGTAGGAATGCTTACGCTGGTCAAAGCTGTACATCCGGAGAAACTGTTATAACTAATACGAGTTACACCTTCAGGAATGGTTACAGAGGTGAATTTGGTAGCGCCATTGAAGGCATAGCTTGCAATTTCGGTTACGTCATCAGGAATGGTCAGTTTCGTCACTTTCTGCTTGTTCAAATTGAACTCGACGCTGGTATTGGCGGTCAGTGGCTGAGAAGCTGAGTTCTCAAATAGAATGTTGCACCATGCTGTCAGGTCTTTGATATAAACATTCTTCAGTCCAGTACACTTGTTGAAGGCATTTTCACCAATTTTTGTCAGGCTTGCAGGAATTGTGATTGCAATCAAATTAGTTGCTCCATCGAAAATGCCAGCAAGTAATTCTGTCGTCTCATCTTCAATCTCAATGGATGTGTTTTTAGGCATTGTGCCTTTGTAGCTATATGCAAGTTTGTCAATATAGATGACGCCATCAGGCTGCTCATTATACCATGCTGTTTCGTGGAAGGCGTTTTGACCTATTTTAGTTACATTGCTTGGGATTACGATGTTAGCCAAGCTGGTGCATCCAAAGAATGCTTCGATGCCAATAGTTGTTACGCTCTCGGGGATAGTGACATTTACCAAATTTGTGTAGCCCTTAAAGGCTGAACCTGTTATGCTGACAATTCCGTCTTCGATATCAACCTCAGTTTCTTCTGGCATAATACCTTTATAATTATATGCACATTTGCCAAGATATATCAATCCGTCGGGCTGGTTGTCATACCAGGTAGTTGCATGGAAAGCACATGAGTCAATGTATATGACGCTTTCTGGAATTGATATGGATTCCAATTCCGTAGTGTTGTAGCAGAGATAAGTGCCAATCGTTTGTACCTTGTTGCCAAAGATGTATTCTTTAACTTGTGGTCCAAAGGTGTTTGCAAGACTTGTGGTGGTGCTATAAGTTCTTGATGTAATGTAATCACTATTTATGGTTACATTTGTTAGTCCATCGCAACCGGAGAAGGCACCAACGCCTAAGGTAGTGACATTCTCTGGAATAGATACAGAGGTCAAACCCGTGCAACGATAGAATGCAAAGCTACCGATAGTGTTTACGTTCTCAGGAATGTTAATGGCTGTTAAGCCGCTGCAATCATAGAATGCAGAACTTCCAATGGATTCAACTTTTTCGGGAATTGTAATGGAAGTAAGGTTTTTGCAGCCGTTGAAAGCATCATTGCCGATGCTTGTGACGTTCTCAGGAATATTGATTGAGGTCAATTCCTTGCAGCCCTTAAAGGCGTTGTCGTCAATCATATCCAAACCATCGGGGAGATGGATGGATGTCAGGCTGATACAGCCGTTGAAGGCATCGCTGCCGATGCTTGCCAATCCTGTTCCGAGATTGACGGTTGCCAGGTTGTTACAGCAATTGAAGACATAGTTTCCGATTCTAACGACTTTGTTAGGAATTGTGATAGCTGTCAGGTTGTAGCAATATGAGAATACATCATTGCCAATGTTAATTACATTCTGCGGAATAGTGATTGTAGTGAGGTCGCTACAGCCATAGAATGCAAAACTTTCGATATCTGTTACGCTTTCAGGAATAGTAACGGAAGCTAGGCTTCTGCACAAATGGAACACGTCGTTCCTGATTACAGTTATGCCATCGGGGATTGTAACTTCTGTCAGGCTGCTGCAACTATAGAAAGCAAACTCCTTGATGTCTGTTACGCTTGCAGGAATTGGGGCAGACGCCAGGCTCTTACACATTGAAAAGGCATTTGCACCTATTACTGTTACGCTTTCTGGTATGGTGACTGAGGTCAGGTTTGTGCAACCATAGAATGCATAATCGCCAATGCTGGTTACAGAATTTCCGAGAACAACAGTTTTCAGACCAGCGCCAAACAGTGACTTGAATGATGTCTTGGTTGTTCTTGCCTCAGAGGCGATGCTGTTACTGTTGATGGTTACTTCTGTCAATTCTGTGCAACCCTCGAAGGCTTTCTCTGAAATGCTTGTCAAGCCTTCGGGAATAGTGATTGAAGTTATGCTGCTGCAGTTGGCGAATGCGCTCTCAGCAATGCTTGTTACACTTTCTGGAATCACGGTGCTTGAGCATGCGAGAAGCAACTTGTTTGTAGCGGTTTCAATAATTGCGTTACAGTTGTTTCTTGAGTCATAGACTGTGTTGCCTGCTTCAATGCTGATTGAGGTGAGACCAGTACAGCCGGAAAAGACAGACTTTCCGATGGTTGTCACACTGGCAGGGATGTTGATAGACGTCAGTCCCACACAACCCTTGAAGGCGTTGTCGTTAATGCTTGTCACAGAGTTTGGAATGGTGACTGATGTCAATCCCGTGCTATTTGCAAATGCGGAACTTGCAATAGTCGTCACGCTGTAGGTGATGTCTTCGTTCGTGACGGATGCTGGAATTACGACAGCGCCAGAATAACCGTCTCCGGAAGTAACTTCTGCAATTTCTCCCGAGAAAGAGTAATAGATGCCGTCAATCTCTGCATCATAGGCAAAGGCATTGATACCTGCGAGTAAACATAGACACAGGAAGATGCTTTTTAGAAAAAAGTGTTTCATACGTATGAACATTAATTATAATTTAGACTTTCTGCACGCAAATTTACTATTTTTTATTTTACTCTGCAAGAAAAATACAAAAAAAATAGGCTTTCAATAGTAACTCTTTTTATTGTGGCATGACTAAATTGCTGATTACCCTCCTCAATTCCTGCTTTTTTTGTCCAAAATATGGTGCATCGTCACGTAATCGAACGTGTAAATTATGCAAAGAGGAATTTCGCTTATATAGAAGGGGCCTTTCCTGAGAACTGAATTGCTGTTTTCAAGGTATGCTAACTCCCTTGCCAAAGAATGCTAATACTTTAGCCAAAGGATGCCCAGGTTAGCAGGAAGGGTGAGTTCAAGAGGCTCGTTTGAATTGAATGGGGTGTTCATTCTGTTGCCATTCAAAGCATTGGCTATTGGGAGCTTTGTTTCCTCTTTAATACCAGTAAAGTCAAAGAAATGCTTTGGAAGAGAAAGTGAAATGGTCTCTTCCTGATCGGAGAAGTTGGCAACAACAAGCGCAAACTTCTTTTCTGAATGACGGATGAAGGCATATTGTCGCTGCAGATGCGGGTTGGCATACATCAGGTCGTAGAAGTTGCCTTCTGCAAAAAGCGTTTGCTCTCGAAGTTGAAGAATGCTTTGATAAGTCTTTTGTAGTGACAATTCCTCTGCCGTCAACAGCTTGCCATCGAAGCGACCTTTGTTGCGCCAACGTCGTATGGTTGGCACGCTCCAATAATCAAAGATAGTGGTTCGCCCGTCACGACCGCTGAAACCTTCTGCGTCCATGCCTCGCTCGCCCAGCTCCTGACCGAAATAAAGCATGAAGGGTGAGGGCATCAGGCTGCTGACGAGAAGTGCTGGCAAGGCTTTCTTCGCATCACCAAGCAGGAAATCGCTTGCCAAACGCTGTTCGTCGTGGTTCTCCAAGAAGTTGAGCATGTGGCCTCGAATGTCGTCAACCGCTTGCCAACAGCCTGTTATGTTGTGCGTGCTCGCACCTCGACAGACGTCCAGGAGCGTGTCGTAAAGCCCAACTTTATCGTAGAGATAGTCGAAATGACCTCGATGGATGTAGTCGCGATAAAGGCTGGGATTATAGACTTCTGCTATGAAAATGATGTTCGGAAAACGTTCTTTCACCTGAGGCAAAGCCCATTCCCAGAACTCGACGGGCACCATCTCGGCCATATCGCAACGGAATCCGTCGATTCCCTTCGAGGCCCAATACATCAGGATGTCAAGCATCTTGTGATAGGTGTTTGGGCCATAGTTAAGTTTCACCGTTTCGTACCAGTCGTCTTTCGATGGCGTAGAGGTGAACCTGTCGTTGCCTGTTGCTTTCGCAGGAATTTCCTGATAGGTGCTTCCCCGCAGGATGTTGTCGAGACAGAGCGGTTCTGGCAGATAGTAGAAGTTGTTGTCGGGCGAGTAGGGGAGTGTTGTGTCGTCATCCTCTCCAAGGTCGCGAACGCCTTTTGGCTTTGCGTCCGAATGATACTGACGGGCAACATGATTGGGCACGAAGTCGATGATGACTTTCAGGCCTGCTTTATGCGTCCGTTCCACCAAGCGTTCGAACTCGCGGATGCGCTTCGAGGGGTCTTTCGCGAGGTCAGGGTCAACGTCATAATAGTCGCGAATTGCATACGGACTGCCTGCTTCGCCTTTCACCACATCAGGGTTGTCGGCAGGAATACCTATGGCAGAATAATCCGTCTTGCTTGCGTGCTCGATGATTCCTGTGTACCAAATATGGGTACAGCCAAGTGCTCGGATATGCTCCAAAGCCTTGGCTGTAAAGTCTTGCATCAGGCCGCACCCATTCTGCTGCTTGGTTCCATTTGGAATGCAGACAGCCTTATCGTTACCGAACAGACGGGTGAAGACCTGATAGATGGTCATCTTACTGGATGCCTTCGATTGTGATGTCTTCGATTCCTTTGGCAATCTTTGTAATCATGCCCTGCAGAGCACGACCTGGGCCACATTCTGTGAACTCTGTTGCACCAGCGGCAAGCATGTTCTGCACCTCGTAAGTCCAGCGAACAGAGGCAGTCAGCTGAGCGATAAGGTTCTGCTTAATCTCAGCTGCATCCGTATGTGCCTTTGCATCTACATTCTGATAGATGGGGCATGTGGGCGTGTGGAACTCTGTCTGCTCAATGGCTGCCTGAAGCTCGTCCTTAGCGGGTTGCATGAGGGGACTGTGGAAAGCACCACCAACAGGAAGTACCAGAGCGCGCTTTGCACCTGCTTCCTTCAGCTTCTCGCAAGCTTTGTTTATCTCCTCGACATTGCCGCTGATGACCAATTGGCCTGGGCAATTGTAGTTAGCAGGAACAACGACTCCATTTCCTTCTGCAGTTACCTCAGCACAAACCTGCTCGACTGTCTCGTCAGGAAGGTTGATGATTGCAGCCATCGTGCCAGGAGCGGCTTCACAAGCCTTCTGCATCGCCATGGCACGAGCATGGACAAGACGCAGGCCGTCCTCAAATGAAAGTGCTCCAGCAGCTACGAGAGCGCTGAACTCGCCCAAGCTGTGACCGCCAACCATATCAGGTTTGAAGGCATCACCCATACAGATAGCTGTGATGACACTATGGAGGAAGACGGCAGGTTGGGTAACCTTGGTCTGCTTCAATTCTTCCTCAGCACCCTCGAACATGATGTCTGTGATGCGGAAACCAAGTATCTCGTTTGCCTTTTCGAAAAGTTCTTTTGCCTTTGGGTTTGTGTCGTAGAGCTCTTTGCCCATACCCGTAAACTGTGCTCCCTGACCGGGAAATACAAATGCTTTCATGTCTATTTTTGTTTTGTTTTACTACTTTCGGGCTGCAAAGGTACGGAATTTTATTCAAATAACCACATTCTTTATGCAACAATCTCCTTTCGCGTACATTATTTATTGATATAGGTCATTGAAGGGGTGCGTGCCAAGTCCTCAAACTTAACGTGCCATCTTCGTCAACTTAACGTGTTAAGTTCGTCAATTTAACGTGTTAAGTTTGCCTACTTAACGTGCCATCTTTTGCAAGTTGACTGCAGATGTTTTTTTGTCATCACAAAGTTTTTGCTTTTTTGTGACTTGGATTAAATAAAAAGTTGTAACTTTAAGGCCGAAAACTAACAAAATAAAGACTGACGACTATGCTTGTAACCTTGAGTGAAATACTGAGAGACGCTAATGAGCGGCACTATGCAGTTGGAGCGTTTAATTGTTTGAGCCTTGAGAATGTGATGGGAGCCATCGATGCGGCTGAAGCGTTACGTTCGCCCATTATCCTGCAATTGGCAGAAGTTCAGTTTCCTGAGGCTCCGATGGAACTGATGGCTCCTCTTTATCTCGAGGCTGCCAAAAGGGCGTCTGTGCCTGTTTGTGTGCATTTGGACCACGGGCAAAGTATCGAGACTTGCGTCAAAGCTATTCGTCTGGGCTTTACCTCCGTGATGTTTGATGGTGCTGCTCTGCCTTTCGAGGAGAATGTAAGCGTTACGAAAGAGGTGACTCGAATCGCCAAAGCTGCTGGTGTAGATGTTGAGGCGGAACTCGGCAAAGTGGGCAACTCAGGCGTCGATACTGCCGATGTCTTCACGGATGTTGAGGAGTCTGTCCGCTTTGTCCAATCTACAGGAATTGATGCTCTTGCTGTTGCGATAGGCAATCTGCATGGACATTATGTGCACACGCCACAGCTTAACATTCAGCGACTAATCGAGATACATGAAGCGAATCGTTTGCCTTTGGTGCTTCATGGTGGAAGTGGAACAAGTGTGGAGGACTTCAAGTCCTGCATTCATAATGGAATCTGCAAGATTAATGTTGCGACTGCCATTCAGCGAGGCATCATGAAACGCATTCGTGAGCTCCTTTCCACGAAGCCTGACGAAGAATATGTGCCTCTGAAACAGGTCATGATAGATGCTTCAAGAGAGGTCGTGGCTGAACATATTCAACTATTTGAAAGTAATAACAGAAGTTAAAACTATACAACATGAAACGTAGCGAAATCAATCAAATCATTCGTGAGGCAAAGGAATTTCTGGCTTCTCGGCAGTTTGTATTGCCCGAATGGGCAGAGTGGAGCCTTGCTGATTGGAAGGCAAACCGCGACAAAGTGGGCTACATAACGGAAAGAATGCTGGGCTGGGACATCACAGATTTCGGTTCAGGCGACTTCAAACGTTGCGGCCTCTTCCTCTTCACGATTAGAAACGGCAAGTATGGTGTTGACAAGAAACCTTATGCCGAAAAGATTATGATAGTCGAAGAACTGCAGGAAACTCCGATGCATTTCCATTGGAGCAAGATGGAAGACATCATCAATCGTGGTGGAGGCAACCTCGTTATCGAGCTTTATAATGCCGACAAGAATGAGGGCTTTGCCGATACGCCTGTTCATTATCGCATAGACGGCATCGAGCATACGATGGAACCTGGTGGCAAGGTTATTCTCAAGCCAGGCCAGAGCATCTGCATGGAGCAATATCTTTACCATCGTTTCTATGGCGAGCCAGGTAAGGGAAAAGTGATGGTGGGTGAAGTAAGCCAATGTAATGACGATACGACGGACAATCGCTTCTACGAGCCAGTAGGCCGATTCCCTGAAATCGAAGAGGATGAAGAGCCTCTGCACCTGCTTTGCTCGGACTACACGAAGTTCCTAAAATAGTTCATAGTTCATAATTCATAGTTCATAGTTATGGCTGTTCGAATATCTGGAGTTGGCTGCTGCTTGCTCGACCGCATTTATGGACATGTTGATTTCCATTCCGATGCCTTTCGCAAATGCATGAGCAAGAAGTCTGGCGATGGTGGTTTGGAGCCAGGGAAACTGACCTTCGAGGAAGAATTGGAATGCTTTGCAGGTCAGCCTTTCGTGTCGGAAATCCTGCCTTCACTCACCAAAGGTCTCGAGGCGGATAAGGAAAACATCGGAGGTCCATGTATTGTGGCGCTCATCAATGCTTCCCAGCTCGCTCATAAGGAGAGCAAAGTCAGCTTTTATGGCTGTCGGGGTGATGACGAGGTGGCAGACAAGATTATGCAGAAGCTCAATCAAACTAAGCTTGACCTCAGCCATTATCGTGTCGAGAAGGGAAGCGAAACGGCTTCGACATCTGTCCTTTCTGACCCGAATTACGATAACGGGCATGGAGAAAGGACTTTCGTGAACACTATCGGAGCATCGTGGCATTACCTTCCAGAAGAGGTGGATGAGAGTTTTTACGATAGTGACATCTGCGTCTTTGGCTCGACTGCTCTTGTGCCTCGCATTCATCAGGGACTTGTTCCGATGCTTAAGAAAGCCAAATCAAAAGGCCGAATTACTGTCGTCAACACGGTTTATGACTTCATCAACGAGAAGAATAATCCTGACAAACGCTGGCCAATGGGTGAGAGCAACGAGAGTTACCAGTTCATAGACCTGCTTCTTGTGGACCACGAGGAAGCCCTTCGCCTTAGTGGACAAAAGGATGCTCCCTCTGCGATAGCTTTCTTCCGAAAGAAAGGTACTGGTGCCGTCGTCGTTACAAACGGGGCTCAGAACATCTATCTTTGGGCAGACAGTCCGCTCTTTGGTAAGATTGAGGAGCAAACTATGCCTGTATCCAAAGCTGTTGGAGAGGCTTTGAAGCAAGGAAAAAAGGCGACAGTACAGGTTGTGGCGATAATTTTGCAGGCGGAGTTATAGGCTCGCTTGCTCGTCAAATGGCAAGCAATAAAGCCCTCGACTTGAAGGAGGCTTGTCGTTGGGGTATTGTTTCAGGAGGCTTTGCTTGTTTCTATTATGGAGGCACTTACCTCGAAACGAAAGAAGGGGAGAAGTTAAGCTACTTGCAAGAGCTTTACGACCTGTACCTTAAGCAGTAAGTCTTTTGCTGATTCGCTCAACGAGGCGCTCTATATCTGCAATCAAAAGTTGATATGGAGCGCTTTGTTTGAAGTCAACACTCTTTCTGAGCATCAGGTCGATGGCAGATTGGCTATGCCGATAGCCAGAGAGCTCGTTCTGCTTCTGTTGCCCATGAAGTGCAAGTTGTGATATCTCCTTCTCTCTTTCCCTTCTCAGCATATTGCAGATGGGATTGAGAAGTGGCAGGACGACACCTTCCATCAGGGCATGTCCCTGAATATACAGATAGGTTTCTGAAGGGCGGATGCCAAGTTCTTCTTGCAGAGACTGGCGCAGTTTCAGGTAGCTTTCTTTGGCTTTCGGGTATTTACGTTGCAGCCAACCTATTTGCCTGTTGACGCGTTCTCGCAAGTGTTCGAGTGCTTTCTCTGGGTGGTAGGGATTGATGTCGTGGAAGGTGACGGTCTGTCCAAAAGCTGTGATGCTGTAGTTGCTTGCTTGTCCGTTCTTGTGTGCCCAGATGCTCCATACGAAGAGCGGCCAGATAATCTTGCTGTACTCCTCCATGAATGCTTCGAGCGAAATGATGTCTCTGTCGTTGAGTGTGCTCATCACGCAAGCCGTATGCAGAGCCGGAGCATAGCATTGGTAGTTCTCGATGGCGTAGGCATAGGTGTGGAGGATGTAGGGACTGGAGAGCAGCGTCTGGCTGATTGGTGTGGCGCCTTGCATGAGGTAGTCGTAATCGGCATCCACGCAAGCTATCATGTAATCTCCAAGCCGAGGCCCGAGCTTATTCATCAAGGCAGCTTTCTTGCCTTTGCTGAGGGTAAATCGAGAGGGAAGCATCACTTCGAACTTAATATGTTCAGTCTCGAAGTCTTGCAATACAGAGCGCCAAAAGAAGACATCATCGTAGCTTTCCACGTATGCCACGACTTTTCGAGCAGCATTCCTGGGGCGAAGCTTCGATGCCAGTTCGAAGTATTGCGAGTTGAGATGTTCTTGCAGACGCTTTGACATAATTCTTATTTTTGACAACTGACTACCGACAACTGACTACCGACTTCTGACTTCTGTTCTTTGACTCTTTAGAGCAAAGGCGCGCTTTTCATGCGCGGAAGTCCGTTGTCTGTTGTCATTTGACTTCAATGTCCTCTACATCAGTTACTCTGTCGCTCCATCCGTTCATGATGACGGCTGGGCTGTGTGTCGTGAGGATGACCTGAACATTTGGATTGAGGTCCATCGTGAGGTCAATCAGTCGCTGTTGCCATTCTACATGCAGCGAGACTTCGGGTTCGTCCATGAAGAGAACGAAGGGCTTCTTGTTCTGCACCAAGACGGTGAGCAGGATGATGAGCATCTGCTTTTCGCCACTTGAGAGCTTGTATGCCGAGATGGTCTCGCCATAGCTGTCGAAGTAGAGCTCGTTCTGGTCGCGTTTGATGGTTTTGCCAGTCTCGTGGAAGAGGTCGTCTATCAGGTCTTGGAAGTGTGTCTTCTCGTGTGCCAGCGCTTGCACCTTGGCTGCAGCTTCTGGGTCGTTGCTGGCAAAGAGTTCCACCATTCGGTTCGAGAGGTTCACCTGATAGTCGAGCCATTTGCGTCCGAGGTAATAGATGCGCAGGTCCAGTTCAGTCTGCATCTGGTTGTCCGTCAGCTTGTTCATCAACTCGTTGGAAAGCATGGGCCTGTCGAATGAGCGAATGACTTCGAAGTCAACACTCTTGGCTTCGTTGGGGAAGATGGTGAGGTGTACGCCATCTTGTTTGCGTGTGTTTCTGTCGATGTCCAGAAGATGCATGATGACGCGATTCAGGATGGTGCTCTTGCCCACGCCATTCACGCCGCTCAGGATGTTGACTCCTGGCTGCAGGTCCCAGCAGATGTGTTTGTGTCCGTTCCAGAGACCTTCTATCTCAATGCGTTCGATGTATTGTCCGTTCATAGTCTGTAGTCCTAAAATATCGTTGTTGAGTTCCAAGGATATGTCTGAGCACCGACGGAGAAGGTTCCGAGGGCGCGTTCCAGTTTGTCTTGCGTGAGGGGGATGTGGCACATGCGGGCTGAGTCGCGGCCGATGTACTTGCGTATCTTGTTGGGCAGCTTCGCCCAGTTCTCTTCTACGGAATTGTCGCCGAGCTGTACTTCGCCAACATAGGCTATGATGACGGGCAAGTGGTAACGATTCACTGCCTTGCTGATTTGCCAGTTCAGGATGGGGCTCTCGACATTTGTGATGGGAGAGACGAGCACGAGCAGGTTGTCGGCTTGAGCCATTAGGGCAAGCAGACGGGTCTTGACTGTAGAGTCCACCAAGTCATCGTGTTCGCTCGAAAAGTTTATCTCGTCCATGTTGACGAAGCGGAAGCGGTCTGGGCGCATCCTTTGCCAAGCATGGAGCTGCTGGAAGGTCTTCAGGTTCGAGTTTTCGTGGTCGAGTACACCTTCAGCATCGTAAGCAACATAAGTTTTATGCGTATTCATGGTCTTCTTTTTGTGCAAAGATACGAAAAAATTAAAAATTAAAAATTAAAAGTGAAAAATTATTTGTATTTTTGTGCATCAAACACTATACATTATTTATATCATGAAACTCAGAACATTATTTTTCTCCCTTTTGCTGATGCTTCAGGGCACTATGCTTTGGGCTCAGGATGCTTTCCATCTTGGTATGGCAGGCTACACATTCGTGAAGTTCGACATCGACAAGACACTCGCCTTCATGAAGAAGATTGACGTCCACTACCTCTGTATCAAGGACTTCCACCTGCCCATCGATGCCAATGCCGAGCAGATTGCCCAGTTCAAGGAGAAGCTGGCTGCTCACGATGTCATCGGATATGCCGTAGGACCTATTTATATGAAAGATGTAGAGGCTGTCGATAAGGCTTTTGCTTATGCTCAGCGAGTTGGCGTGGACCTCATAGTGGGCGTTCCAGGCGTTTGGGGCGACAAGGGACCTCGCTACGATGTGCTCGACCGCGTGGAGCAGAAAGTCAAGGAAACGGGCATTCGTTACGCCATCCATCTGCATGGGCCTGATATGCCGCTCTATCCCGATGCCACCTCGATTTGGAACGACGTCAAGGACCGTGACCCAAGGCTGGGCATCTGCCTCGATATCGGCCATGACTTGCGAGCAGGTTCCGACCCCATCAAAGACCTGAAGCGATACGGCAAACGCGTCTTCGACATCCATCTGAAGGACGTCACCGAAGGCACCAAGGCAGGCCACGCCATCGAGCTGGGACGAGGCGCCATCGACTTCCCCAAGTTCGTCAAGATGCTCCGTAAAGTGGGCTACAAAGGCTCCCTCAGCCTCGAGTACGAGAAGGACATGACAGACCCCTTCATCGGCATAGCCGAAAGCGTCGGGTATTTCAAATCCATACAACAAAACACTCACTAAAAGAAAACAGCCACCCTGTGAAAATAGTTTAGAGGTTAGTGGTTCTTGCATGCTTTAGCAGCAAGGCGCGCTTTTAATGCGCGGAAAGAGGTTAGAGGAGTTTAGGCTGAAAGCCTTAAAGACGTCAGCCCAGGGCATGGCCCTGGGAATTGGAATGCCGCAGCCCAATTCGCTCTGAAAGAGCAAATTGGAATGCCGCAGCCCAATTCGCTCTGAAAGAGCAAAAGCTCTATCATATTTATGCTTTTGGCCTTACAGGCCGCATCTCACCGCCAAACGCAAACAACCCAGGGCGTGTGCCCTGGGCTGACTGCATTCTGCCCCTCCGGGGCTAAGTGGCCCCCTCCAGTCGCCCTTTAGGGGAAATTAAGGGAGTCGGGGGCCCAGTTCTCCCCCTCACGGGGGCGACTGGGGTCGTTAGAGAAGCCACTGAATGTGGCTTCGGCCCCACAAAGGGGAGCGACTACCCAGTCGCGACGGAGGACGAGGGGGTCTTTATTCGAGTCCTTGAATCGTATCCTCATTCCTGATGACCTCGATGGCGTCGGCCTGCGCCTTGCGGCCAGGAACGAGCTGGAACTGAGCGTCCTGACGGAGGTTCTTGAACTGCTTG
>ONSR01000089.1:5927-7142 GCA_900320565.1 uncultured Prevotellaceae bacterium | reverse complement strand
AGCTGCGACCAGTGTCCGTCGCCCCAACATGCTGTGCCATCAATGGCTACATAGTTTGCGCCTGCAATAAATTTATCCATTTTCTCGGTGAAAGGCTTTATTGCGTCAATCATTTGCTGAACAGGAATGTAATTAGCAGAGCTGATAGCTGTTGCGAGAATTCCGTCAAGTTGATCCACAAGAGCCTTGTATTCTGCATACCATGGATCGCTTGCGCCTAAAGCCGTTTCATAGTCGGCTGCTGCTGCTTTCGTATCATTTACCAAAGTTGTAAAATAGTCCTTGTCAGACACATCGGCAACGCTCAACACATGGAACTCGCCAATCTGAGTCCAGCCCGTTCCCTTCATCTTAAGCAATGTCAACCTATAGTAGCGATATGCTTCAGTTGTATTGGCAGGGATGAACTCGAAAGTCTTGAAGTTAGAATTCTGGATGGGGTCTGTGTCTTTAACCTCATCAATGGTTACCCAATTACTGTTGTCGTTTGAACCTTCCAAACGCCATTCCTTCGGAGCGCGATTAGACCAGTCACCATCATCGTTCGTGGTGAAAGCATATCCCTTAATGGGATGTGACTTGGCATCGGCTGATTCAATCGTAAACCAATTGTTGCCGTTGGCGAGGTTGTTACCCTCCCATTTGGGGTTGGGCACACCGTCGAAGGCAGCTGCGGAACCATTGTTGGAAGATGCAAGCCAATTGTAAGCAATCACGCGCTTGGCCTCGTAAAGGAGGGCGAACTCTGAAAGTTGTACGCTACCACCAGTTTTGAGGGCAATTTTATAGTATTTGTAGGGATTTATTGCAGACTTGTTGATAAGGAAGCGCTGCCTGTAGTTTACCTTATTCTGTATCCAGGAATTGAAATCTGAGAGTTGTATCCAACCCGTTGAGCTCGGGTCAGCAGCAACTGTAGCATCGTTGGTTCCGTAGATTACTCTCTGAGCTAAAACGTCGCCACCATTTGCTGTCACGTCATAAGCCCAGACAAAGACAGGCTCTGAAGCTGTGAGGATGGCATAGGTATCGTCTCCTGTTGCGCCCACGAACTTGGTACTGAAGTCGTTATCGAACATCTTATCGATGCCAGTATCTGTGCCGAAACCAGTTCCTGCGGTACATGTAAGTGTAGGCACAGACGGGTCGAGGGCAAAGTCCTTGAAGCGGAACTCGTCCATCTGGCAGTAATCTTCCCAACTACCAGCAAGCGCC
>ONSR01000089.1:0-5908 GCA_900320565.1 uncultured Prevotellaceae bacterium | reverse complement strand
GTTCTGATTCTGCTTGTCATCAATCAGCACCCATCCGCTTGCGCCATGAACAGCCTCTGCTTCGCTGGCAAAGTTGCCGCCATAGATTTTCCAATTTTTCCAGTTACGGCCTGGTGAACCGTTTGTGTCGCCAGCAATAACCAATTCATATGTCGTAGGAGCGATAGGGAATTCAGCCTCGAAAACTGCATACACAGAATTTCCATAATATCCGTCCCATGTACCCCACTTTGTGTCCTGCGTGCCGTCCACCAGTCTTGCTGGACCTTCGCCTTGGCCGTAATTAGAGCCACGCACTGCCGTCAGTCTGAAGGCATTGGCATTCTGTACGCCAATCAGCATCATGGCTGCAGCGAACAATGTAAATAACTTTTTCATTTTGTTGTTTTTGTTGGTTAATATAAAGGTTTATTTGATGTAATTGTCACAATTCGAACGCAAATATAATTAAAAATGTTCACATGCGCGCGCGGCTAACTGTTAAATGATGTTAAGCGACCTGAATAATGCAGGCAAATAAAGCTGGCTTGCAAAATAAAGCAAAGGTTAGGCAAGAGAGACACCTTAATGTTCATCTATTTCACATGCCATAGTCGGACTTCAGTCCCACCATGGGAGGAAACTCCAGTACCACCGCGGTGGTACTGGAGTTTTCCTATTGAGGTACTATAAAAGGTACTGGCTGATTTAGTATGCGACCTTCTTTCCGTTCCTGATATAGATGCCTTTTTGTGAGGGAGCACCCACTCTTTGTCCGCTGAGGTTGTACCAGCCATCGAGCATTGAGTCTGGAATTGATTGCTCTTCCTGTGCTTGGATGGGGGCGATGGCTGAGCCTATGTCACCATTCAGCATCTTGTCCACATAGACTTTCATCCAGTGTCCGCCCACAACGCTACGTGCTCGGAAGCCTGTCATAGCGCCTTGTCCGTCGCTGAAATACCAGTCGGAAAGTGGCACGCGGCTGGGTGTCTTATTGACATAATTCCAGACAAGATTGGAGATCTTAAAGAAGTTGGTATTGTTGCGGGCAAGGGCTGCAGTCCACATTTCCCAGTCGCTCTTGGTCCAGCTGGAGCGGCTGTCGAGCGGCAGGCCATAGGCTTTGAGTTTATCCATATAGAAAGTATACTCCTAATTTTTGACTGCATCCGTGAAGAGACTTGTTCCCCATGCCTTGTCCCACACCATATTGTACTTCTGACTCCAAGTTCCAGTGCGGTCATAGGCGAGTTTGAAGTGCGTTCCTTCTCTGGCAAGCCGAACCCACTCGGTAGCCATTTCACGTGCCTTTCCCATGTAATACACAAAGTTATCCGTTTCGCCTCGCTGAGCGCAAAGCATTGCATAGCCTGCCACACCCATGATGGCCTTGACGGCAAGGTTAGCATTATGGGCGAGGTGGCCTGCGAAGTCGTCGGTACAGAGCTGGTTCTCGGGGTCTTGCCCGTTCTCTACGAGATAGTTTGTCCACTTTGTAAGCGTTGTCCAGTAACGGTCTGCCCAGTCGGTATTGCCGTCGATGTTGGAGATGGCGGCAGCCAGAATGACGATGTTGGCACTCTCTTCGATAGGCATATTACCTGCAAAGCCTCCGTTGGAGTCAGGCCTTGTGATGGAATAGACTTGTCCGTTGGCATGCGGATAGGTGCCGAGGTCGTGGGCTGCAAAGTCGAATCCCCATCGACTGCTCTCGCAATAATCGAGGATAGAGGTGCACATGCCCTTCATCAGGTCTGTGTTGTAGAGCAGGAAGAGCGGTGCCGACGGATAAGTAAGGTCAACGGTATTGACGCATCCATTAGAGTTGTTCTCTTTCGAAAAGAAGAGGAGGTTGCCCTTGTTGTCTTGGAAAATCTTATGTGCAGCAATGCAATGACGATAGGATGCACAGAGAAGTTCGGCATACTTGGCGTTGCCTGCAGCCAAACCGTCGTCGTAGATAATCTGATCCTGCGCTTTGCATCGTGTCATGATGTCATCGTAGTTCTGCTGGAAGGCGTTGAAAGCCTGCTGGATCGTCTTGCCGTTTCGTGCCCAATAGCCTTTGTAGTCAGTACCCATATAACGTATGTCATAGACTTCATCATAGCCGAACATCATGTAGCTGCTGGCCTGGCTGACTGTTCCGAAGTCGTGAACGTAGGAGAGTTGCGGCATTTCGCCCTCCTCTGTGCTGTTGTATGGACTCGTGCTGGCAGGCAGCGTTCCTGTGGAAGCAAAGGTAGAAGCCGTGAGGTCCTGGTCTGCAACAGCCAACGTGCCGTTTACGTTTGGCAGATACAGGTAGCCCCAGTCGATGGTTATCATGTCTCCTGCCTTGCCCAGAACCTTCTGATCTACGCTTCCACTCTTGATGTATCTGCGTCCGCCCTGATTGACGATGGTCGTTGTGGTTGGCTGACTGTTGTTGTTTACCGTCAGTTCTGGTGTCGTTCCGAAGTAGAACTGCACATCATGCTCCTGTCCATCATTACTACGAACTTGATATGAGATATAGTTGATGGGTGTTGACATGAGCTCGACATCATCCATAAGGAAGGGAGCTGTGAACACCAAATCGAGGTACACACCACCGCACTTGAAAGTATAGTATGTGCTGGTTGGCAGTACGTCGCATGCCGTCTGTGTAGCCATGACCTCGTTCACGGTCTTTGTATATAGACCGATGTCGGCCAAGGCACCGCCCGAGGTATTATGGACATGATAGGCAATGACGTTCTGACCTTCGTGAAGGACTTCCTTGTCGGCAGCTGTAAGTGTATAGATAACGTTCTGCTCCCACGTGTTACCCACGTTGACCACTCTGCGTCCATTGAGGTAAGCCTGGCAGATATCGTCGTGAGAATAGATGAGCGTCAAGTCTTTCTGCAAGTCTTCGGCAGTCAAAGTGACGTATCTGCGGATGTAATAGTCGCTATTTGTCGCAGTCCATGAGGTGCTGATGTTAGGATATTCACTTGGAGAACCGAAGGCACCGGTTTGAGTTTGCCAAGAGGAATCGTCGAAAGCCTCTGTCGTCCAAGTCGTTCCGCTTGTGGTTGTCGTCTTGACCTTTGCTTCCCAGGGACCTTCATCGCCCATTCCAGCACCAGTGATAGCTGTGTATCCCGGATGGAAGCCAAGCAGGTTCTTGTAGAGGCCGATGTCTGCCTGAGCACCACCATTCGTGTTATGGACGTGGAAAGCAATAACATTATCGCCCTCTACGAGCGATGCCCTGGCTGCTCCCGTCAGGTGAACCTTCACGTTTTGCTTCCAAGAGACATCGGTTGCAACGATTTGCACGCCATTGACATACGCTTCGCACTTGTCGTCGTGGGAGTAGATAATCCACAGGTCATTACGCAGATCCTCTGCTGTCAGCGTGACGTGGCGACGGATGTAGCGGTCCGTATTGTCGCCTCCCCAAGAGGTTTGTATGTATGGGTACTCGCCCTTCGAGCCCCAAGGACCTGTCTGATTGTTCCACCCGGCTTCGCTAAAGTCGAGGTTCATCCAGGTGTCGGCCATATCGTCAGTCAGGCTTGAGCGCACTTTTGCCTGATATCCGCCCTTGTTCCCCATGGGAGCAATGGCGATGAGCTTAGTGTTGCGCTGTGTTCCCATGAACCGATAAACCTGACCATCCACGCGAAGCAAGCCATCCATGGCTTTCTGCTGGTTGGTCCAATGCTTGGTGGTGCCGTCGTAGAGGTTGTCATAGGGCGACCAGAACGAGAAGTAAGGGTCGTTGACAAGCAGGGGAACGCTGGGAAGTCGAAGAGTTATCTGCTTGTAAGGCACAAAGTAATCAGGCGTCTGTGCCTGCAAAAGTGCGGCTACGAAGAAGGCAGCGAGCAGGAGAAATGTCTTGCGCATGTTCATTCTTATTGTTTTGTTATTGTTTGCTAAGTATGCGCAAAGTTAACACTTTCTTTACAATCTGCAATGTTTCGACTGCAAAAAAGACACATTATTATATTATATAAGGAGCGACGAGGCAAACTTTAAGCTTTTTTATACACTTTCGAGGACACAAATTCGGCAGAAAGATGTAACTTTGCAGGCACGAAACAATAACACACAAACACTATGACGAAATACGACATTCCTGTGCTGCTGCTCACGGGTTACCTGGGTAGCGGCAAGACAACCCTCCTCAACAGAATCCTCACGAACCGTCGCGGCATCCGTTTCGCCGTGATAGTCAACGACATAGGCGAGGTCAACATCGATGCCGACCTCATCCAGAAGGGTGGCATCGTTGGGGGTCAGGACGACAGCCTGGTCGCCCTTCAGAACGGATGCATCTGTTGCACGCTCAAGATGGACTTGGTGCAGCAGCTCTACGACATCATCGCCCTCAAGAAGTTCGACTACATCGTCATCGAAGCCAGCGGCATTTGCGAGCCAGAGCCCATCGCCCAGACGATTTGCGAGATGGCCCGAATGGCTCCGGAAGTCACAAAGAATGGCGTCCCATACGTCGATTGCATCGTCACCGTAGTGGATGCCCTGAGGCTGAAAGACGAGTTCAATTGCGGCTCGGACCTCACCAAGAAGGACATCGACGAAGAGGACATCGAAAACCTCGTCATTCAGCAAATAGAGTTCTGCAACATCGTCCTCCTGAACAAGGCTGCCGACGTCGAGCCACACGAACTGGAACGCATACGCCAGATCGTGCGTGGCATACAGAAGAAGGCACAGATCATCGAGTGCAACTATGGTGATGTGGAGCTCGACAAGCTGCTGAACACCAACCTCTTTGACTATGAGAAGGTGGCAACAAGCGCAACATGGATTGCCGAGTTGGAACAGCATCACGACGATGACGACGATGATGACGACGACGAGCACGACGAGCACGAACATCATCACCACGAACACGAAGAGCACCATCACGACCACGAGCATCACCATCATCACCATCATGATCATGATGAGGGAGAAGCCGAGGAGTACGGCATCGGCACGTTTGTCTATTACCGTCGAAAGCCCATGCGACTCAGCGAGTTCGACCAATTCGTGGCTCGACTCTGGCCGAAAGGCATCATTAGGGCAAAGGGAATCTGCTACTTCAAAGGCGAGGAAGACGTCTGCTACCTGTTTGAGCAAGCAGGCAAGCAGGTCAAGTTGCAGAACATCGGACAATGGTATGCCACGATGCCCGCAGCCGAGCTGGAGATGATGAAGCAGCGCGACCCCAACCTCCTCCGCGATTGGGACGAAACCTATGGCGACAGGATGCAGAAACTGGTCTTCATCGGTCAGCATCTCGACAAGGAAGCCATCACCACCCTGCTCGACGCTTGTCTCGTCGAATAACGCCCTCTCACTTAACTTATCACGCCCATTCAGCCGACCAGCCACGCCTGGTTGGTCAACTTAACGTGCAACGCTCGTTAAATGGTCATGAGCATTTAATTAACGTGAGCTCGATGAAATGAATTGTCTTATGCTAATTTCGTCGAAATCGCGTTAATGAGTGAAAAACATGGCTTTTATTCTGACGTTTGCAAATTGGAGTCACATTCTTACACTTTGACAAAAAGTAAGCATTTCGGCAGTTTTGCTTACAGGCGACTTTTTCCCGAACGCGTCAGAATCGCTTTTTTTGCCTCTGACCTTGTTTTTCGACCCCCGAGCAAAAATATGGGCTTAAATCGCGTGCGATTTCGCATCTGTCTCTGTTACAAGTTGTTAGAAGAACCTCTGCGCGACCGCCATTTTATCCCGATTCGTCGTTTTGCTATCTGCGGATGGCAAAACGGGCCGTTTTGACCCGAAATTGCACACTTTTTGCAGTGAAGTTTCCACTAATTTCACACGAGAAATTTTCAAACGCGACACGTGAACTTTTCAAACTTCACGTGTGAACTTTTGAAAGTCCTCACGTCGCGTCGGCAAAATCGACGTGAAAAGT
>ONSR01000086.1 GCA_900320565.1 uncultured Prevotellaceae bacterium | reverse complement strand
TAGTCCATATAGAACTCCTTGTCTTCGGAATCGAGAACGGACTTCACCTTCATGTAGTATGTCTTGTCTGGATCCATTGTCTGCCGGACGATGATGTATCGGAGGTTGCTGTTACGATTGCGTTCGATATCTGAAGCGGTTCCGTCGGCACAAACACTCTTTGCACCTTTCATGACGCCGTTATTGCGGAGACGTTTGTCGACCTCAGAATCGTAGTCATCATCGCCGGTATCAGGTTCGTAGCCCACGTTCATGCTGCCAATTCCTTTTGTGAGGTTAACGGGAATGCCTGCTGCTGGCAGGCTTCTGGGATTGTCTCCGAAGTAGAACTGCTGAATGCCTCGGTCGCCGTTCGGCAAGACTTTGTATCGGAACTCGTAGGTAGTGCGTCGTGGCACAGGCGGCAGTTTGATTGTGATTTCGAAGCGTCCCTTCGCTTTCATCTCGTCGCTGTGGAGGTTGCACCAGTTGTATCTGTATGCATTCAGATAGATGAATGATGTTCTGTCGTTCATCTGCATGTTTTCGAAGTAGTTGTAGATGTGTGTGGGCAGGATGAAGACATCTTGATTCTTTTCGTCGCTCGACATTTTTAATCGTATGTCGCTGCTCATGGCTTCGGGGAAGAGTGTCATTCCGTCGAAGCGCAGACGTTGCTTGGCCATGCAGTCGCGCACTTTGTCGTTGTATGAGAGCGGTGCGTCGATTGGATAGATGCAGCAGTTGATGATGTCGGTCAGGACAGCCTTTTGTGGGTCTCTGTCTACGAAACACCCCACTTTGTCTGCGTCGCAACTTAATTCGTGCAGGATGCTGTTTCTTTCCTTGTCGAGGTTTGCGAAGCGATTTAAATAGATGCCGTTGCTCTCCTTGCTTTCATATATTTTCAGCAGTCGTCGCTTGCCCATCGTGGTATATAGTTCATACATGGGAATGGTGTAGCGTAGTGGATTGTTGGCATTATAACCGAACTCGTTCCGGTGGAAGACGAGTCTGTCAGACGAAGCGCGGAAAGGCAGGATGTGGTATGTTGTCCATTGATAGAGCAGGTTCTCTTCGTTCGAGTAGTTCTCGTCAGTCACGAAGATGTCGTCGTCGGAGTACATATGATTCTCGACTATCCATTGCATCAATTGTGGTAACAGTGTAGAAGAGGGAGTTGTTGGGTCGAGCCCTTGTTCTCGCCAGAAGTCGTCTGTCTCGGCAAAGATGGTAAATCCGTACAAACGATGTCGTGGTGTCCAGTTGTCTCCGTTTGGAAAGTGTCCGTCAATGTATGTTGAGTTTGGGTCTTTGTCTGGTATGATGCCTCGCAGATACAGGTTTTCATACACCTCATCACGTATTTTCGATAGTGTGTCCATCAATCCGCATGCCTGAACGAGCTTCGCCATCATGAGGAATCCCTCTTTCTCGTTGTCGAGGATATCCTGCAAGTACATGGATGCGGTAATGTCTTTAGGTGCAATGACTTGGCTTACCTGATGTATCACACCGTTCGTGGCAAGTATGTCGCGTTCTGTGAGACTTACGGGACTAGTGTTGTTGATGTATATTGTGTCGACACCTTCATATCGTATCGAGAGCTTTCGCTCGTTCATGTTGCTCAAGGGAAACTCGTTGCCTGTTTCTTGCGGGAAGTCGTTGACAGTCAATGCATCCTCGTGATCGCCTGAATCAATGATTGAGTTCCATACAATCACTCTCCGGATGGAGTCGCGCTTGTGCTCGTTTGCAAAAGCATCCCACGAGGGTTCGCTCAGCAGGTCGGGTTCTTCTTCGCATAGCTTCTGCAGATATTCGTCGATGGCTTCGTCCGTGGGAGCAAACACCGTGTAGTGTCCTCTTGCCGAGAGCAATTGCCCTACGGTGCTCTTACTTCGTGACGAGATGGGCGTAACCTTCAGGAGTTCCACGTATGCATTGTAGGCTTTGTGTTTCTCGAGATAAGTCATTACGCAATCAGATGTGAAGACATACCTGGCAGAGGTGTCTATGCTTTCGGTACAACTCCATATTGGGAGTATGGCCAAAATTATGATAAGCAGTTTGCCAAATAGGCGTTTCATAGTGTGTTGTTGTTAGTTTCGCTTGCAAATTTACAAAAAAAACTCTTAACACTACATCCTAAACTCTAAACTTTTTTGTACCTTTGCACGCGAAATATAAATAAAAGTATGCAGAGCATAAGAAATATAGCAATTATTGCACATGTCGATCACGGCAAAACGACACTTGTGGACAAAATGTTGCTGGCGGGAAATCTTTTTCGCGATAACCAGCAGACTGGCGAGCTTATGCTCGACAATAATGAGCTCGAAAGAGAGCGTGGCATCACCATTCTTTCCAAGAACGTCAGCATCAATTACAAGGACACGAAGATAAACATCATCGATACTCCGGGGCACAGCGACTTCGGTGGCGAGGTGGAGCGTGTCTTGAACATGGCTGACGGATGCTTGTTGCTCGTCGATGCCTTCGAAGGTCCGATGCCGCAGACACGCTTCGTCCTTCAGAAAGCCCTGCAGATTGGCTTGAAGCCCGTAGTTGTCATCAATAAGGTGGATAAGCCCAACTGCCGTCCAGAAGAGGTTTACGAGATGGTGTTCGACTTGATGTGCGACCTCGATGCGACTGAGGAACAGCTCGATTTCCCCGTCATTTATGGCTCTGCGAAGCAGGGCTGGATGGCTGAGGATTGGCAAACGCCAACTACTGACATCACCTATCTGCTGGACTGCATCCTGAAGTATATCCCCGAACCTCAGGTACTGGAAGGCACGCCGCAGATGCTCATCACGAGCCTCGATTATAGCAACTATACTGGCCGTATCGCAGTGGGTCGCGTACATCGTGGTACGTTGAAAGAGGGCATGAACATTACGATTGCCCATCGTAACGGCCAGATGGAAAAGACGAAGATCAAGGAGCTCCACACCTTCACGGGTATGGGCCGACAGAAGACCTCGGAGGTCAGCTCGGGTGACATCTGTGCGATTGTTGGTTTGGAGCGCTTCGAGATAGGCGACACGCTTTGCGACTTCGAGAATCCCGAGCCTCTGCCGCCCATCAGTATCGACGAGCCGACGATGTCCATGCTCTTTACCATCAACGATTCGCCCTTCTTCGGCAAGGAGGGCAAGTATTGCACGAGCCGTCACATCGGAGAACGTCTGGAGCGTGAACTCGAGAAGAACCTTGCCCTGCGTGTCGAGGTGCCCGAAGGCTATACGGACCGTTGGATTGTGTCGGGTAGGGGCGTTTTGCATCTGTCCGTTCTCATCGAGACCATGCGTCGCGAGGGTTACGAACTGCAAGTCGGTCAGCCGCAAGTCATATATAAGGAAATAGATGGCGTGAAGTGCGAACCCATCGAGGAGATGACGATTAACGTGCCCGAGGAGTTCTCGTCGAAGATGATTGATATGGTGACGCGCCGCAAGGGCGAAATGACAAGCATGGAGAGCCAGGGAGAGCGCGTCAACATCGAGTTCCTTATCCCTTCTCGCGGCATTATTGGCCTGCGCACAAACATGCTTACAGCCAGTCAGGGCGAGGCCATCATCGCCCATCGCTTCAAGGAATACCAGCCTTATAAGGGCGACATAAACCGACGCGTAAACGGCTCCCTCATTGCCCTGGAGAGCGGTAACGCCTACGCCTATGCCATCGACCATTTGCAGGACCGCGGCCGTTTCTTCATCGAGCCTCAGGACCAAGTCTATGCTGGCCAGGTTGTCGGCGAGCATGTTCACGAGAACGACATCGTCATTAATGTCTGCAAGGCCAAGCAACTGACGAACGTACGTGCTAGCGGCACAGACGAAAAGGCGCACATCATTCCGGCCACAATCTTCTCGCTGGAGGAGGCGCTGGAGTACATCAAGGCCGACGAATATGTGGAGGTTACGCCCAAGAGCATGCGCATGCGCAAGGTTATCCTCGACCATCTGGAAAGGAAGAGGGCGAACAAGGAGTAGAATGAAAGAATAAAGAAATGAAAAAGTCTTTCCTGTTTTCTTGTTTTCTAATTCTTTTATTTTCAACAGCTTCAGCGCAATCCTCTTGGGTTGCGAAAGACAACCTTGGCCGTACTTTACCCACCGCCGAGGAATGCCCGCTCAAGACGGACAAGCCGCGGACTGTGGGCATTTTCTATATCACGTGGCATACCCAAAACCTTCACAACGGACAGCCCTACACCTACGATGTGACGAAGTTGCTCGAGGAGAATCCCATGCGCTCGAAAGGCGAGCCCGACTTCCCCTACGCCACCTATCATTGGGGCGAACCCGAATACGGCTACTTCCTCAGCCAAGACAAATACGTCTGCTTCCACGACCTCTCGATGCTGGCCGATGCGGGAGTCGATGTGCTCATCATGGACGTCACAAATGCCGTCTGCTATTGGGACGAGTGGGAAGTCCTGTTCACGACCATGCAGGAGATGAAAGCCCTCGGAAACAAGGTGCCGAAGTTCTGCTTCTGGGCCTTCAACGGCAACGTGATAGACGTCGTCCAGAGCCTATACGAACGCTTCTACAAGACGCCTCGCTACCAGGATTGCTGGTTCTATTGGGATGGCAAGCCGTTGCTGCTTTACAACGCCACGCCCTCTGTCGATGCCAATCCCAATGGCGGACAGAAAGGCAAGACGGACTACAGCGACGAGGTAAAGGAGTTCTTCACGCTCAGGAACATGTGGTGGGGCTATAAAAGTTGGGCTGGAGCACCCTACGTGGGAGGCGAAGACAAATGGAGCTTCGGCTACGAGATGAACGACAAGAAGGTCGCAGCCCTCAAGCCCGAAGAGCTGTGCTCCAAGCATCAGGGACGCCTCGAGGAGATGGCAGTCACGCCTGCACAACACCCTATCAGCATTACCGGGAAGAGCTGGCGACGCGAGACATTGGAGCCCGAGCTTGACGGAAAAGACATGCCAACAAAGGCTTTCGTGCCCTGGCTGGGCATGGAAAAGGAGAATCCCACGCAATACGGCATCTATTTCCAGGACCGTTGGGATGAAGCGCTCCAGGTTGATCCCGACTTCATCTACCTGAACGACTGGAACGAGTGGACGGCTGGCAAGTACCGGAACGGCAAAGATCCGTCGGGGCAGGCCGATATGCACATCGATTTCCTCGGCAGGAAGGAGAATCCCTTCTACTTCGTGGACCAGTACAATGCCGAGTTCAACCGCACCATCGCGCCCATGAAAGGCGGCTGGACGGACAACTACTACATGCAGATGGTCCAGAACATCCGTCGCTATAAAGGCGTAGCACCCATGCCCGTCCATCGCGGCTACCAGCAGATCACGCTCGACGGAAAGCTCGACGAATGGCAGCCCGACAGTAGCTTCCTCGACACCCGTGGTGACGTTCTCCATCGCGACCACAACGGCTACGGCGACCTGCACTACACCGACAATACGGGCCGTAACGACATCGTGCGTTGCTTGGTTGCAGTGGACAAGAAGAACATCTATTTTGCAGCTGAGACGGCCCAGCCGCTCACGCCCAGCACGGACCGGAACTGGATGTTGCTCTACATCGACACCGACGAGGACGGGAAATTTGACATCGGAATCCAAGATTTAAGACTGGTAAGTCCTAAGTTCGAGAAAGACTGGAATGTTGCAGTAGGGGAGAAGTGCGTCGAAGTGGCCATTCCCCGCAAGTTGCTCGGCAAGACAGGAAAACGTTTCAGCCTGTCCTTCAAGTGGGCCGACAATCCTAGCTATCCGGGCGACATCATCTCTGTCTCCACCACCGGCGACACCGCGCCCAACCGCCGCTTCGCCTACCGCTTCGTCTGGAAGAAATAGACAAAAATGTCAAGGCAAACTTATGGCTATTTTTGAGGTGGTAAAATAATTTTAAAGGCTCGTTTTAAGGCGTCGTAGAGTGCAAGTTTTCGCCTCGGAG
>ONSR01000031.1 GCA_900320565.1 uncultured Prevotellaceae bacterium | reverse complement strand
CGTGCGTGGCTGCATGGTCATCAAGCCTTACGGTTACGCTATATGGGAGAAGATGCAACGCACCCTCGACGATATGTTCAAGGAGACTGGCGTGCAGAACGCTTACTTCCCCTTGCTCATCCCCAAGAGTTTCCTCTCGAAAGAGGCAGAGCATGTGGAAGGCTTCGCTAAGGAGTGTGCCGTCGTGACGCACTATCGCCTCAAGACAAACGAGACGCACGATGGCGTTGTGGTTGACCCTGCTGCTCGACTCGAAGAGGAACTCATCATTCGTCCCACGTCAGAGACCATCATATGGAACACCTTCAAGAACTGGATTCAGTCTTATCGCGACCTGCCTCTGCTGGTCAATCAGTGGTGTAACGTGATGCGTTGGGAGATGCGTACCCGTCTCTTCCTGCGCACCAGCGAGTTCCTTTGGCAAGAGGGCCACACGGCTCACGCTACCAGAGAAGAGGCTGAGGCACGTGCTCAGCAGATGCTCAAGGTCTATGCAAAGTTCGCAGAAGAGTATATGGCTGTGCCTGTTGTTCAGGGCGTCAAGAGTGAGACGGAACGTTTTGCTGGCGCGCTCGACACTTACACCATCGAGGCTATGATGCAGGACGGCAAGGCTCTGCAGAGCGGCACCAGTCACTTCCTTGGCCAGAACTTCGGTAAGGCTTTCGAGGTGCAGTTCCTCAACAAGGAAAACAAACCCGAATATGCATGGGCAACCTCGTGGGGCGTAAGCACACGACTCATGGGTGCTCTCATCATGACGCACAGCGACGACAACGGCCTCGTGCTGCCTCCTGCCTTGGCTCCTATTCAGGTAGTCATCATTCCTATTGGCGGCAAGCCTGAACAGATGGCTGCAGTTGATGCAGCTGTTGCTCCTATCATCGACGAGCTCAAGAAGATGGGCATCAGCGTCAAGTACGACAATGCCGACAATAAGCGTCCTGGCTTCAAGTTCGCTGATTACGAGCTGAAGGGCGTGCCTGTTCGTCTCGTGCTTGGAGCAAGAGACTTGGAGAACGGTACAGTCGAGGTGATGCGTCGCGACACGCTCGAGAAGGAGACACGTCCGCTCGAAGGCATTGCCGCTTATGTTCAGCAACTGCTTGGCGACATCCAGAAGAACATCTTCATGAAGGCCAAGACCTTCCGCGACGCACATATCTACGAGTGCGACAACTACGAGGAGTTCAAGGAGCGTGTCAAGGACGGCGGCTTCTTCCTCTGTCATTGGGACGGCACAGCCGAGACGGAAGCTCGCATCAAGGAAGAGACGCAGGCAACAATCCGTTGCGTGCCCTTCGGCTTCGAGCAGACACCTGGTGTGGATATGGTAACCGGCAAACCAAGCAAGGCGCGTGTCCTCATCGCAAGAAGCTACTAAAGGAGGTTGGTTCCTGACACTCTTTGCTGCGGAAGAGATTCCTGCAGCAATTGTCACATACGTTGCCCTGCTGATGCTGCTCCAATTGGGGCTGGCACCAGCAAAGGCAACGTTTTTTTCAGCCCTTCTTTTCTTGCCTTGGGTGCTGAAGTCTTTCATGCGTGCATGGGTAAGAAGGGTAGGGCACTTCCGGCAGCAACTCCACCTTATCGAGGTATTGCTCTTCGTGAGTCTTGTCCTCCTGGCCTTCTCCTTCAAACCCACGACTATCCAACTGTCAACTGTCAACTATCAACTGTCAACTGTCAACTCTCAACTCTCACCTTTCTTCGCTCTATTGCTTGTCAGCCTGCTTTGCGCCTGGCACGAACTGGCGGCACGCATGTACTATGAGCGCATGCTTCGACCTGTCTTCCAGCGTCTGCTGACGGCTCCCAAGATGGCTTGTTCGCAAGTGGCAGTCATCTTCACCTATGGAGCGCTTATCTTCCTTGTTGGCACGCTTGAGGTCTATTTCCGTCAGATACGTTACTCGTGGGCGATGGGATGTTATGTGGCAGCAGGACTGTTCTTGCTCTTCACCTTCCACCACTTCATTTGGCTGCAGAGCCCTCGCGTAGGCGACAGTGGCGCGAAGCATAGTGTGGGTGCGTCTGTCAAGGCAGAGCTTCGCATCATAGACCGCATCCGCCATCAGCCCAATTGGTGGCAGCCGGTACTCATCCTTTTCCTGCTGCTCTTGCCACAAGGCTTGATGTTCTACGCGCGCGTACTATATTTATATATGTCGCACGAGCAAGGTGGATTGCAATGTACGATGCAGGAGATAGGCTTCGCACAAGGCACCGTTGGCGTCATTGCTTTCAGCATTGGACTCTTTGTGGGACGAAGGCTCATCAAGCACTATACGCTCCCTCGTCTCTTCTGGCCGATGGCTCTGTGCATCGTACTCTCTCCTTTCGTCTATCTGGGCATGACCGTATGGCCGCCGCAAAGCCTTTGGCAACTCTGCCTCTGCACGATGTCAGCCCAGTTGCTGTTTGGCTTGGGAATTGGCATATGTCGTCTTCCTGTTAGCGCCATCTCGGGTGCTCGCTACCGCAACACCATCAACATGCTGCAGATTCCCCTTGTCTCTGCTGCCCTCATTGTGCCGATGGCGTTGAGTGGCTGGCTCGTGGAGCAAATGGGCTTCAGCAGCTACTTCCTCATGAATGCCCTCTCTGCTCCTGTATGTCTGCTGGGCATCTTCCTCCTAAAGCGTAGGGAAATTCCTCCTACACTTTAGGGAAAAACATCCTTCATCCCTTAGAATATTGCCGTACCTTTGCAGTGCAGTTAAGACAGAAGTCTCTTGCATCGAAACAGAACCTGTTTCTCTGCATGGGCTGACGCTCACCAACTGCACTGCGAGTCTGCTTCCGCTCGGGAGAATTCAAACAAGCTCGATTCTCCTCTCGCTTAAACGCAGACTTGCACCAGAAACGAGAAACCAAATTGTTTAACACTTTAAAAGCAAAGGTTATGAAAAAGATGATTTACTTCGCCGCATTTGCCATCATGATGGCTATGGGCAATATGAATGCATACGCAAAGGTTAGTGCAAGGAATAATTTCTATCACGTGAACGAAAGAGGTATCGTAGTGGCACATCACGGCGACCATGGCATGCCCGTTGTTCATAAGATGTCAAGGCACGAGCGTCGTATGATTGAGGAGCGTCGTCGCATGGAAGAGCGCAGAAGGATGGAGGAGGCACGTCGCATTGAAGAGATGCGTCGCATGGAAGCACACCGCCGTCACATGGCTCACCACCGCGAAGTCGTAGTCGTTGACAACAACGTAGCAGCCGGTGTTACAGCAGGCGTAGTGGCAACTGTTTCACTCGCAGCACTCATCGGAGCGCTTGCACACTAGATAGCTAAAAATGAAAAATGAAAAGAGAAAAATGAAAAATTAAAAGTTATAAATTAATACAAACAGAGGCAGGCGAATAATCGTCTGCCTCTGTTCTTTTATGAATTATCATCATTATTCCCTACAAAGACTAAGAAGCCTTCAAAGTTTTCTTACTATTTCAAGGAAATCGATGAGTGAACGAACATCTACCTGAGGGAACTTATAAAGCTTAAGTTCCTGAAAATGGTGATCGTTGCTGACAATATATGTGGCTCCTGAAGCGACTGCACAATCCACAAACTTATTATCATCTGGGTCTGCGGTGATGAGATTGAATCGAAATGAAGGATTAACGCGCTCCACATTTGGAGTTTCAATCAACTCCTTCAGCACGGTGTTGGCAATGATGTTATTGTAGCGTTTTGTTAGAATTTCATGGTACTCATAAAGAATCTCGTTTGTCACACAAAGTATATACTTCCCCGCACGAAAAGCCTGCCAGACATCGTTATTATATGATCCTGGCATGATGACATTGACGAGACAATTTGTGTCGAGGACAATTTTCATCTGTTATACGGTGTCCTATCGTGTTGACGCGACCAGTCGTCCAACGTTTCTTGTGTAATGTTGTGTTCCATTTGGAACTGAAGCAGCAGTTTATCCGCTTTTTCGCGGTAATACCGCAGAAGAATTTCCTGCAATTCCTGTTGCTCCTGTTCAGTATCAATATACGACATCAGGCTCAACACATTCAATTGCGCAGGATTTAATTGAGTTGTCATCATAGTGCATTCGTACTTTTATTTTCACGTTTCCATTTGCAAAAGTATAACTTTTTCTTATAACTGCAAAACTTTCCCAAAGAAAAAACAGAGGCAGGCGAATAATCGTCTGCCTCTGTTCTTGTTATGATTAGAGTAAAGGTTACGGTTTACGGTTTACAGTTTACAGAATTCTTGAACTTCTTGAACTTCTTGAACCCCTTAAACTCTTTAACCTTTAACCGTTACAAAGTTACCATTCCTCGTCCCAAATGGACTTGCTTTCCTTTACGTCACCTTCAGAGGGCCGGCCGGATGATGTTTTGCCTCCAAAGCTTGTGCCGTTGAGACTCTCTGTAGAACTTACGGATTGTAGTAATGCGTCGCGGCTGCCGAGCTGTACGGTCAGAGCTGCGGGGGATATATATGTCTTTTTCATTGTTTTTCTAATTATTGGAGTTAAAGAAGTTAAGGAAGTTAAAGGAGTTAAAAGACAATTGCTTTGGCCCTCGATTCGGGCGGTAGCAAATTCTTTACTCTTCATTTATTTCAGTATCTTCTTTCCGTTCACGATGTTGATGCCCTTCTGTGCCTTCAGCAGGCGCTGGCCTGCGAGATTGTAAATATTCTCGCCCTTTAAGGGAGAGTCAGAGAGGGTCTTTATTCCTGTAGCATCATCATCAAAGTCGAAGGTCAGTGCCTTGACGCCACTGTCGCTCTCTACAGTAATGTAACCACGGAAAGCTTTGAGGTTAACTGTGTTTGCTTGATCTACCTGGTAGAAGACATTATCGCTGATAATGAAGCTGTTCAATGGTGCTGTATCTTTGTTAAATGTGCCATTGAAGGTAAGACCGCTGAAGGCGCTAGAAGTGGAGGCAGCTGTTGCTACTGTAGCATCGGTTGCTGTGAATACGGGATTTGGCGAAGCAACTTGCACCATGTAGGGTATGCCAGGCTCAATGCTTGAGGCATCGTTGAAAGTCATCGTATAGTTGTCTCCATTGACAGAGACACCAGTAAGTTCCTTGATTTTAGAGAAGTTCCCGTCCTTCGGGAGAGCAACAGGAGAGCAGAAGGTGTTCCAGCGAGGATTTTCTCCATTAGCTGTGAGCTGATGTAAAGAAGTAGTCATCTTCACATTCTTAGCTGTGACATTAGCTGGAACATTGTATACAGTCTTGGTATCATCGAGGTTCAACTGATTCACAGTGATGTTGCCTCCTATTTCATTATAATATACATCATTGGAAGCATCGTTAAACCATTTTCCTGCTTTTACCTCATAAGAGGCGAAAGTGGGATGACCATCTTGACTAAGGTCTTGCGTGAAGGCACCGCCAAGCTTGTAGCAGAGTTCACCAGAAGCAATCTGTTCGGTTGTAACATATGTGGGATGATTCGTCCATGTGAGATCCTTATCACTGTAGCAATTTGTTATTGTATTTGTGCCAGAACCTAATCTTGCAAAAGGATCACATTTATCACTGTTCCCTATTGTATAACAATTTTCAATCTGCGTATTCGTTGACCATGCTGTTAGCTGTCCACACTGATAGTCACTTCCTTTTTCAGATTTTATAATTCCAGTACTATAGCAATTTTTCATTACTACTTTCACTTCACTATTGAAGCTGCATCCAAGTAATCCGCCAGCATTAATATCAGTAACGGTAATATCGGCTTCGTTTCCACAATTCTCAAAGGTCATTGTGCCACTTTGATCGTCTGTTTTAGACAAACTACCAACGAAGCCACCAACATATTGTTTTCCTCTAATGGAACCTTTAATGATGAGATTTTTCACGTATGCGCCTGCAGTTGCAAAACCGATAAGGCCGAGTCGAGTACCGCTGTCATTATTTATGTTAAATTTAATATAATGATTTTGTCCGTCAAATGTACCTTTATACTTTTTGCTATTATCGCTTGGCCCAATGGGAGTGTAGTCGTTGACGCCAGACATGTCGATATCTTTTGTCAACTTGGCGTTCAATGCAGGAGAACCAGCATTAACCTTCGAAGAGAACAGTTTCAATTCATTGGCATTGGAAATTTTATACCAACCACCGTCTTTTTCGATATTGTCATATTCCGTACCATTCTTAAACACCAACATACTTGTGTTGAAGGGTATGGGATATGTGTCTGTGCCAATAGTCTGTGTCCAGTTTGTGCCGCCGGATGTATTGTCGTTCAACAGATAGCAAAGTTCGCCTGAAGTTATCTTTTCTTCGCTGTAAGATGTATTCAAGCCTGACAATGCTCCACTTGATAAAGTTGTATAGCAATTTGTGATATTCTTTGTGCCATTACCGTTAATCCACGTGGTATTTCCATCATCGCTTCGTACAACATTACCCTTGTTATAGCAATTTGTTGTTGTTACCTCCTTACCATTGCTTTCGCCTACAAACGCAGCGTTGTATCCTCCACCCTTAATTGTTCCAGTATTGTAACAATTTGTCAAGACGGTTTTTAGTCCAGAACTATAGTTTTTGCCAAGGAATGCAGCATTATTGCCTGCAGCACCTTCAACTGATGCCTCATTGCCACAATTTTCGAAGGTTAAAGTGCCTGTGCCGTTACAAACTGCAACAAAAGCAGCATTTCCCCAAGCACCATTGGTTGATTTGATTGAACAAGATGCATCCATAATCAGGTTTTTAATGGTTGCATTTGTGCAGACAGAGAACAGGCCTTGCTCCTTTATGTTATTGTTAATGACCAAATTCTTGATTCTATGGGTGTCGCCATCGAAAGTTCCTGAATACAAGTTATCGGCTGTTCCAATGGGAGTATAGTCGTTGATGCCTGTCATGTCGATATCGTTTGTCAACACGGCGTTTAATGCAGTATTACCTGCATTGACTTCAGCAGAGAAAGTTACCAAATCATCAGCATCGCTTATCTGAACCTTGCCGTCAACGACGGAAAGATTGCTATAAGATGTTTCTGAAACCTGATAAACTTGTTTGTGTGTATCTAAAAGATAAGGATATGAATCAGTTCCATGCAACGTTTGATACCATTTGATGTTGCTTTGGTCACCATTCAACTTGTAGCAGAGTTCGCCAGTGCCTTTTGCTGTGGTTGCCAATTGTGTACCTTGACCATAATTGCCACCAGAAACGTCGTAGCAATTATCAACAGTTATTGTTTGGGTGTCTCCAGTTCTATACAAATTGTTAGTTCCATCCATATCATTGATTGTGCCGCCATTCCAGCAATTGGTGAAGGATGCAGAGGTAGCTATCCATCCTATAAACGCAGCACTTTTAGCGCCTTCTCCATTTGTGCTTGTTTGGCCGAGATTAGCACAGTTTGTGACATTAACAGTAGCACCATCAGCAAATGCTACAAATCCTGCGGCATTAGTTCCATTCTCTTTGTTATTAGCATGAATCGTAGCAGCATTAATCACCTTGCTAAGTGTTACGGTACCTGTTCCATTAGCGACACCTGCAATACCGCCGACATTGTTTGAACCAGTAAAGCTACAATTGCTTCCGATAACCAAATCGTGAACATTGGCACCAGGCGCAAGATAACGGAAAATGCCGACAATATCCCTTGGGTCATTAATGACGGCATAGTCTATTGTATGGCCTGCGCCATCCAACTCTCCCTTAAACTGATGCTTTTCACAAGCGAGAGGGAAGAAGTTCTTTCCGCTAAAACTAATATCTGCTGTCAACTTGGCTTTTAGCGAAGAACTTTCCTCTGATGTTACCTTACCAGCGAACCACATAAATTGATCGGCAGTTCCAATCTGGTAGTAACCGTTAGCATCTTGTGTGGGTGCGGACAACTTATCTACCTTCATCTTCTTAGTAGATTGAGACAAGTCAACGGTAATTCTATACATGCCCGTGGTAGTCACATGGAACTTCTTATCTTTATCATTTGCAGTAGCAAGGTTAAATGTTTTAGTATCTTGGCCACCAACTGCTTCGTCCGCAGAAGTAGCCCAATAGCCATCCCAATCATTTGCACCTGCGCCATTTGTGATTTTGAAGTTTCCATTATCTCCATCTCCTGTTGTAAGCGTACCAACCCATACCCAAGTGTTTGCGGCAGTCCTGACCATACGTCCAACAGTACGCTCCAATACACGAGTCTCTTCAGTACCTGTTCCGGTTGCCCATCCAGCACTGGTTGCTCCGCCAATTATGGTCAGCTGTGTCTCATCTGCCCAGCCAGGTAGCGTTGCTGCCGCGAGCAAAAGCGTGAAAAATAACTTTTTCATTGTTTTTGTTTGTTTAAAAGATAAAATAATATTTAGTTTATTTGTAATTACACATATCGGGCGCAAAGTTACACATTATTATATTTATATAAGCGTATTTTTGCAAAAAAAACATATAATTGTGGCTGGTTTGGTAAAATAATGTGACGGACGTCTAATGGCTTGATAAATTCCGCAAAGCAGTTTCGACTCAGTCAACCGTTATTCCGAACAACGGATTGAACGAATTTAACGGATTTGTCTTTAACCGTGAATTTTTATCTCGACCACGGATGACACGGATAACACAGATTTGTCTTTAACCTTTAACCTTTAACCCTTAACCCTTAACCCTTAACCCTTTACCCTTAACCTTTAACCGTTACCCGTTACCCGTTACCCGTTACCCTTTTCATCCGTGTTCAAATCAGGACACGTCCCTATGGCGATAGGGACGCGTCCTTCTGGCGATAGGGACACGTCCCTCTGACGATAGGGACGCGTCCCTAAAATCCACGTGAGGATTTTTCCTTAAAGACCTTAAAGACTTTAAAGACCTTAGGGACTTTAAGGACTTTAGGACTTTAAGGACTATAGGGTCACTGCAGTTTGGCGAGGGTCTCTTTGATGCGGCGCATGGCTTCGATGATGTTCTCGTCGCTGGTGGCATAGCTCATGCGGAAGCACTCGGGACTGCCAAAGGCGTCGCCGCCTACGGTTGCTACATGGCCCACTTCGAGCAGGTACATGGCGAGGTCGGTGCTGTTGTTGACCATTACACATTGACCATTGACCATTGCCTTCTTGCCAAAGAAGCTGCTGCACTTGGGGAAGAGATAGAAGGCACCTTGCGGGTCGTTGACCTCGAGGCCGGGTATCTCTTTTGCCAGACGAACGATGAGGTTCTTGCGACGCTCGAAGGCCTGACGCATCTCCTCGACGCACTCCTGCGGACCAGCAAAGGCGGCTTCTGCTGCCTTCTGGCTGACGGAGCATGGGCCGCTGGTGTACTGTCCCTGCAGCTTGTTGCAGCCCTTCACAATCCATTCGGGCGCTGCGATGAAACCGATGCGCCAGCCTGTCATGGCGTATGCCTTGCTGACGCCGTTGATGACGACCACTCGCTCCTTTATTTCGGGGAACTGAGCCATGCTGGCATGTTCGCCCACGTAGTTGATGTGCTCGTAAATCTCGTCGGCAATGACGATGACTTGCTCGTGACGGAGCAGCACGTCCTTCAATGCCTCGAGTTCCTTCTTGCTATAGACGGAGCCTGTTGGATTGCTGGGCGAGCAGAGGATGAGTGCCTTTGTCTTGGGTGTGATGGCAGCTTCGAGTTGCTCGGGCGTGATCTTGAAGTCCTGCTCGATGGTAGCCTCGATGAAGACGGGCGTGCCTTCTGCCAGCAGTACCATCTGCGGGTAGCTTACCCAATAGGGAGCGGGGATGATGACCTCGTCGCCTGCGTTGACGACAGCCATGATGGTGTTGCAGACGCTCTGCTTTGCACCGTTCGACACGAGGATTTGGCTGGGCGCATAGTCCAGGCCGTTCTCGTTCTTGAGTTTAGCCACGATGGCTTTCTTCAGCTCGGGATAGCCAGGAACTGGGCTGTAGCGGCTGTAGTTCTCTTCGACAGCTTTGATGGCTGCTGCCTTGATGTGGTCGGGCGTGTTGAAGTCAGGTTCGCCCACACTCATGTTGATGACGTCCACGCCTTGTGCCTTGAGCTCGCTGCTGCGCTGACTCATGGCAAGTGTTGCGCTAGGTGAAAGGCGTTGCAGCCTCATTGAAAGTTCATAGTTCATAGTTCAAAGTTTATAGTTTATGTTAGTGGATTCTTCATTTTTCACTCTTCATTCTTCATTTTCACAATTTGTGTCCCATTCGTGTGCGCTTTGTCTCGAGGTAGCGGCGATTGTATTCGTTGGGCTCGACCACGATGGGGACGTTCTCCACGATGGTGAGGCCGTAGCTTTCCAGGCCGACACGCTTGACGGGGTTGTTCGTGATGAGACGAATCTTGCCGACGCCCATCTCACGAAGTATCTGGGCACCAACGCCATACTCGCGTTCGTCGGGACGGAAGCCGAGGTGTATGTTGGCATCGACTGTGTCGTCGCCTTGCTCCTGGAGCTTGTAGGCGGCTATCTTGTTCATCAGTCCTATGCCGCGACCTTCCTGGCTGAGATAGACGATGAGGCCTTTGCCCTCCTTCTCGATCATGCGCATCGACTTGTGGAGCTGCTCGCCGCAATCGCAACGCTGGCTGCCGAAGATGTCGCCCGTCATGCAGCTGGAGTGCATGCGCACCAGCACAGGCTCGTCCTCAGTCCATGTGCCTTTGTAGAGGACGACGTGCTCCAAGCCGTTGCTCTTCTGGCGGAAAGGAATGATGTGGAAGTGTCCGTCGGCAGTAGGCATGTCTGCTTCGACGCCACGCTCCACGAGCGATTCCTGCTTCAGGCGATAGGCGATGAGGTCGCGGATGCTGATAATCTTGAGTCCATGCTCGCGAGCCACCTCCTTGAGCTGTGGCATGCGTGCCATCGTGCCGTCCTCGTTCAGGATTTCTATGAGGGCAGCAGCCGGCTGCAAGCCAGAGAGGCGGGCAAGATCGACAGCCGCTTCCGTGTGTCCAGCGCGGCGAAGAACGCCTTTGTCCTGTGCGTAGAGGGGATTGATGTGGCCCGGGCGACCGAAGTCAGACGGCTTGCGATTGGGGTCGGCAAGTGCGCGGATGGTAGCAGCGCGGTCGTGTGTGCTGACACCCGTCGTGCAGCCCTCCAGGAGGTCCACCGTCACGGTGAATGGCGTGCCAAGCATGCTTGTATTGTCTTCCACTTGATGGTCCAGTTCGAGTTCAGCAGCACGGCTCATCGTGATGGGTGCACAAAGCACGCCTCGGCCGTTACGCAGCATGAAGTTGACCTTCTCGGGAGTAATCATCTCGGCAGCCGTGATGAAGTCGCCCTCGTTCTCGCGGTCCTCATCATCCACGACGATGACAAACTTCCCCTGTCGGAAGTCGTCGAGCGCCGCCTCGATGGAGCTAAGTTCTAATTCATAATTCATAGTTCATAATTCATAATTGTTCGTTGTTTCGTTATGACGTTATTTCGTTGTCACGAGATGTTATGATTTCGGGATGTGTCTTTATGATTCTTTCAGTTATTAGGTTGTTGATGCGTTCTATGTTCCTCAGGTCGTGTCGCAGCCTCAGTCGGTAGCGCCAGATGCGCATATAGACGAGGAAGCCGAGTGGGAAGATGATGCCGAAAATCATATTCAAGCGTTTGCTGGTGAAGGGCCTGGTGTGTGCGCTTGGGTTGATGATCGGGTATTCGTTGGTGTACATGAGCAGGATGCTGTCTCGTGTGTTGTGGAGCTCCTCGACCAGTGCCTCGACGCGGTCGCTCAGTTCTGCCGCATGCTTGTCCTGACCCGGGTTGAAGAAGAGGTCAAAGTAGTTTGGGATGCGGCGCAGATGCATCGTCTTCCTGCATTCGATGCAGAACTCCGAGAGCTCGGCGAGGCGTTGAGGAAGGGTTGCATAGTCAGGGTCGCCCATGATGACTTCCTTTCGATTGAGCTTACGTCCCGATCGAAGTCCAAGCAACTTCATGAAGAAGTTTCTGTACCCTTCGATGTTGAAGACCACACTGTCGCTGTTTGCTTTGTGCGTGAGGAATAAGCCTGTGCCAAGTAGTACGAAGGAACTGAGCCAAGTGCCGCTTTCAACTGTCCAGGCATCGACTTTAGCATTGTTCTCGCCAGCTTGGTTGACGATGTAATAGAAGATGAAGATGATGACACTCACCACGACGGGCACTCCCAGTCCACCTTTTCGGATGATGGCTCCGAGCGGTGCTCCGACAAAGAAGAACAGCAGGCAGGCCAGACTTAGCGTGAACTTTCTGTACCACTCGATTCTGTGCTTGCGAATGTTCAGGTTCTTGTCTCCCGTCTCGAGAGCTCGGAACTCACATTCAGCCTTCATTGTCTCGGCATGATTCAAAGCGTTTCGCCATGACCTGATGCGTTGCTCGTCGTGCATTGCTTGGTAGATTGAGTCGAACGGCGGCATCTCTTGTGCCTGCTTGATGATGTCGAGCGAGTCCTTTACTCCAACAGGCAGACTCTTGCGCATGTGCCAAAGGAGGATGTTATCGTAGATTGCATGCTTCGCGCTATCTGCCTTTTGCCTTAACGAATCGATGCTGTGTTCAATCTCGCTCAGGTTCTTCGTCTGTGCGTTGTGCGAGAAGAGGTCGGCATCCATCAGATTGAAGTTGCCGTCGAAGGGGATGAAGATGGTCTCCTTTACGAACGATTCTCGCATGTATGGCACGCTTGCTTTGAGCATCGAACCTTGTTGTGCATCCAGATTCCTGAAGCGTTCACCTCCCCACAGTGTGAGCCTGAGATGCATCTTGTCGGCTGTGCTCTGCAGTCGAGCGCTGTCTGCCAGCACAATCTGGATGTCATTGTAGCCGCCCGTGTTGGTGTATATCATCATTCCATAGAGCATTCCCGTGTCTTTGTCCTTATGCTCTACATAGAGGTTGTAGCCTGGAATCTCACTATAAAAGATACCTTCTGGAATGTCCAGCTCCGGGCTCTTCTGCTTCATGCTCCACGCCAGACGCGATAGTTCACGCGTGGCGTATGGACTGACCCCGTCCTGGAATACGAAACTTGCTCCGCAGATGAGGGCTGCAACAAAGATGAGGGGTGCAAGAATGCGGATGAGAGGGATGCCGGCTGACTTCATGCTGAGCAATTCGAAGTGCTCGCCCAGGTTGCCGAACGAGATGAGACTGGCCAGTAGGACAGCAAGTGGCATTGACCTCGGGATGACAGTCAGGCTGCTGTACCAGAAGAACTTGGCCAGCAAGTCAATAGTCAGACCCTTGCCGATGAGGTTGTTCATCCACATCCACAGGAACTGCATGACGAAGATGAACAGACAAATGAAGAACGTTCCTGCAAAAAGCAACAGGAACTCCTTGATGATGTAGATGTCAAGTTTCTTAATAAACTTCATTTGTCTTGTGCGCACTTTGGTGCGCAAAGATACGAAAAAAAGTTGAGAGTTGAGAGTTGAGAGTTGAGAGTTTTTGCTTATTCTCTTATTTTCATGCAAAAGCGAAGCGGTTGAGTGCTTAAGTGTCAAGCAATTTGACTTTTATTTAAAAAAAATAAAGGTCTGAGGTTGATCTCAGACCTTTATAGTTGTGCAGGGATTTTACTGCTTTAGAGCTTATTGTTGCTACCGAGAACCTCCACAATCTTGTGGATGTACATCTTCTTCATGTTCTCGCGAGCGGGCTTCAGGTACTGACGGGGATCGAAGTCGCCGGGCTTCTCGTCGAAGTGCTTGCGGATAGCAGCGGTCATAGCAAGACGGCTGTCGCTGTCGATGTTAATCTTGCAGACTGCGCTCTTGCTGGCCTCGCGAAGCTGCTCTTCGGGAATACCAACTGCATCGGGCAGCTTACCGCCGTGAGCGTTGATGGTGTCAACCTCTTCCTGAGGCACGGAGCTTGAGCCGTGGAGCACGATGGGGAAGCCAGGAAGCTTCTTCTCGATCTCGTGCAGGATGTCGAATGCCAATGGAGGAGGCACGAGCCTGCCAGTCTTCGGGTCGCGTGTGCACTGCTCAGGAGTGAACTTGTAAGCACCGTGGCTTGTGCCGATGGAGATAGCCAGGCTGTCGCAACCGCTGCGAGTAGCGAAGTCGATTACCTCTTCGGGCTTCGTATAGTGGCTTTTCTCGGCCTGAACCTCGTCTTCAACGCCAGCCAGCACGCCCAGCTCAGCCTCTACGGTTACGTCGTGAGCGTGAGCATATTCTACCACCTGCTTGGTGATGCGGATGTTCTCCTCATAAGGAAGAGAGCTGCCATCAAACATAACGCTGGAGAAACCATTGTCGATGCAGTCCTTGCAGAGCTCGAAGCTGTCGCCGTGGTCGAGGTGAAGAACAATCTGAGGATTCTCGCAACCGAGCTCCTTAGCATATTCTACAGCACCCTGAGCCATATAGCGAAGGATGGTGCCGTTTGCATAGTTGCGGGCACCCTTGCTGACCTGCATGATGACGGGAGACTTTGTCTCTACTGCAGCCTGTACGATGGCCTGCATCTGTTCGAGTGTGTTGAAGTTGAAAGCTGGGATGGCATAGCCGCCAGCAACTGCCTTTTTGAACATCTCACGGGTGTTCACCAGGCCGAGTTCTTTGTAACTTGTCATAGTGATTTACAATTTAACTATTTATTATATAAAATAATGTTTGTCTTTTTTTTTGCGGGTGCAAAGATACAAAATAAAGTTTAAAGTTTAAAGTTTAGAGTTTAAAGTTTTGCTCTTTGCTGCACTTTTGCAATGTCTGCTTTACATTGCTTTCACTAAATACGTCACAGTAGGTAAGTGATCGCTATAGCCGTTGATCCATACTCCGCCACTTGTTGTGCGCTTTGGCGTATTCTTGTATTTGCCTTCTTGTTGCAGGAGGTAATCACGTTTGAAGATGTGATAGCCATAAAGTGTGAGTCCCTTGTACTCCTTCTTTCCATCGAGGTCGAGCATGTTGCGTGAGCATACGATTTGGTCGAAGAGGTTCCATCCGCCCTGATAGGAGAGTGTGCCCTGTCCTTTGCTCCTGAGCACATCCCACCAAGGATTATAGAAGTCGCCTTCGCCAACATCTTTCATCTTGCGTCGAGCACCAAGATACTTAGCCATAGAAGTGTTGTCTGGGTCATCGTTCATGTCGCCCATTACCATGATATGCTGCGAGGGATCGGCAAGGCGAATGCTGTCAGTAAGTGCTCTAACCTGCTTTCCTGCATACTCACGGAAGACATTTTCGGAAGCACGGCTCGGCCAGTGGCATACGATGACCGTGAGGTTGTCGCCTGCCAGCTTGCCCTGCACACAGAGGAATGGACGTGTGGCACGAGTGGTGTCGCCATTCTCATAGACATAAAGCTTGTGGAAATACTTCTCGACCTTGAAAGCCTTGGGGTTGTAGATGAGGGCACAGTCAACGCCACGCTTGTCAGGACCTTCGAGGTGGATGTATTTGTAGCCGCGTTCCTTCATATTAGGCTGTGCCATAAGGTCGTCGAGGGCTTTGTCGTTTTCCACTTCGCTAACACCGATAATGCTGGCTCCATATGGCAACTTGTCTGTGCCGAGGTCGCAAAGAGTACGAGCCATATTGGCAAGCTTGTTCGTGTACTTGTTCTCGTCCCAATGGTATGAACCGTCCGGAAGGAAGTCATAATCGTTCTTGCCAGCATCGTGGCAAGTGTCGAAAAGGTTCTCCAAATTGTAGAACGCCACAGCATGAACCATGAGCCTGCGATTTTGAGCATTTGTGTATGCGGCGCACAAAAGAAGGACCGAAACAAGTGTAAAGAATGTGTGTTTCATTTCAGTAATCGTTTATTTTTTATTGCAAAGTTAAGCATTTTTGTGAAAGGAAATGCACATAACAAAAAAAATATGCCTTAACATGTCGAAGATAGCATAAATTTTTATAAGTTTGCACCATAATACATAAATTATAACACTTATAATAAATGAAAAAGAAACATCTGCTATTGACGTTTGCACTTGCGGCAACATCATTGGGCCACGCTCAGACAACAGAGTCGGCCAGCGTGGATTCGTTGAGCACGATGGAAGAGGAACTGCTGACAGACGACAGCAACTTCACCTTCACTGAATCACAACTCGGCGAAAATGATGACATTACAACCGATGTCATCCGAATCAACTCAGCAAGCAATGTCTATGCCAGCCAAATAAGTTGGGCATGGACTGGCGTTTGGTTCAAGTATCGTGCTTTGGACAATGCCTACAACGACATCTACATGAATGGCGTTCAGGTGAACAATCCTGAGAACGGTCGCTTTTCTTATTCCACAATCGGCGGCATGAACGATGCTGTTCGTAACAAAGACGATGTCGGAGCTTTCGAGGGCAATAACTTCTCCTTCAGTGGAATGGGTGGAAGCAGCAACTATAACCTTCGTGCAAGCCAAATGCCTGCCGGGCATAAGGTAACACTTTCTGGAGCTAATCGCAACTACACATTGCGAGCTATGTATTCCTATGGTACTGGTCTCAGCAAAGACGGTTGGGCTTTCTTCGGCACAGTAGGCTATCGTTGGGCCAACATGCAGACAGCAGCCATCAAGGGAACCTTCTACAACAGCCTGGCTTACTTCCTGTCAGCCCAAAAGATTATCAACGACAAGCATTCAATCAGCCTTGCCACATGGGGCAGCCCAACAGAAAGAGCTACGGCCGGTGCAAGTACGGACGAGGCCTATTGGCTTGCCAACGACTATCAATACAACCCATATTGGGGCTATCAAGGGGGCAAGAAAAGAGCCAGCCGCGTCGTCAACAACTTCGAACCGAGTGTGCTAGCTACATGGGACTTCAACATCAAGGAAAACATGAAGCTCACCACAAGCTTCTTCTTCAAACTTGCCAAGTACAAGAGCACCAAGCTCAACTATAGCGGCACCAACCCTCATCCCGACTATTGGAAGCGCTTCCCGTCATATAATTATGATGTTTGGGGAAGAGATGGCGACTACAACTATGACAATGCAGCTTTCTGGACAGCTTACGACAATTGGCAGAATGAAGCATATCGTCAAATCAATTTCGACGAACTGTACTTTGCCAATACTCAGCTCAACAAGATTGGCGCTGACGCTATCTATTGGATAGAGGCTCGCCACAATAATCACCTGATGACCAACCTGTCGAGCACTTACGATTGGAACATCAAGCCCGGAACTAAGTTCAGCGCTGGTGTACAACTGCTCAGCAATCGTGGTTCGCACTTCAGAACCATCGAGGACCTCTTGGGCGGTCAGTACTTCCATAACACCAATACTTATCTTGTAGGTGATTATCAAGAGACCTCGACTGAAGCAATGTACGACGTAAATCACGGTTACCAGAAACTTATTGAAGGTGACCGCTATGGCTACGATTACAACCTGTGGAATCAGGATATTAAGCTTTGGACCAGCTTCAGTATGGACCGCGACATCATGCATAGCTTTATTACAGGTAAGATTGGTGGACGCAGGATGTGGAGAGAAGGCTTCATGCGTAACGGCCTCTTCCAGGACAATAGTTATGGCAAGAGCGGCATAGCTCATTTCCTCGATGGTGGTCTGAAGATGGGTTCTACCATTAACCTCGGAAAGGGACATGCCATCATGGCCGGCTTGGGCTATGAACTCAGGGCTCCTGGCGCTTCAGTTGCTTTCATGTGTCCTGAGATGAATAATGATTATGTACAGAATCTCAACAATGAGAAAGTCTTGAGTGCTGAGCTCGGTTATGCCATCAACAATAAGTGGTTCCGCCTTAACGTGAATGGTTATTACTATTATATCCACGACGGCAACGAGTGGCAGCAGTTCTACAACGACGACAGCAATAGCTTCTCATACAATAGTCTGACTGGCGTTAAGAAAGCGTATTGTGGTGTTGAAGTCGGTTTAAAAGTCAGACTGACCAGCAGCCTTGACCTCGTTGCACTGGGAACCTATAGCGAAGCCAAGTACATTGATGATACCAAGGTTAACTGGATGAACAGTACTTCAGGTGAGATGCACGAGGAGATTTGCCACAACGACGGCATGCGTCAAAGCGGCACGCCTTTGGCTGCAGCAAGTCTCGGCTTGAACTATCGCATTAAGCGTTGGTACTTGAACCTGACAGGCAATTACTACGACCGCATCTATCTTTCCTATAGCACGAATATGCGCTATGAGCAGAACCTGAAGAATGCTGGTCGCTATCATGCAGGTGAATATGATGTTCCTGCTCAGGCCAAGGGTAATGGCGGCTTTATGCTCGACGCAAGTATTGGTCGTCAGTTCTATGTGTTCCACCATCCTCTCAGCGTTAACCTGCAGCTCTGCAACCTGACTAATCGTCGCAAGATTACGACAGGCGGTTATGAACAGAGCCGTAGCAACTACAGTGTTACCGAGACAGAGGGCCAAGGCACAGAGGCAACGACAAAGCCTCGTACCTATAACTTCGAGAAGAATGCCAAGAAGTTCTATGCCCAGGGCTTCAACTTCTTGCTCAATCTGAACTACAGATTCTAAAGCACATCGAATATACATTATTATATAATATAAGGAAGCAATGAAAAAGCAATTATATATCATAGCTCTGCTGGCAGGAACCTTCACACTGGCATCTTGTATGGAAGGCGATTGGGACGTTCCAGAAGGCATTCCCTATGGCAACAATGAATTGGAAGCTGGTACAACTGTTACCATTGCAGAGTTGCAGAATACGTATGCCAGCACTATCAGTAGCGATAACTACAAGCAGATTACAGAAGACCTTTGGTTGCGTTGTGTGATCAATGGTAATGATTACGGTGATAACCTTTACAAGCAAATCTCTGTTCAGGACGAGACAGGTGGTATCATTATTGGTATCAATGGCTCGGACCAAGGCGCTTTCATGCCAGTAGGACAGAAACTTCTCATTAGCCTCAAAGGCCTCTACATTGGTGGTTATGGAAATCAAGCACAGTTAGGCGGCCTTTATAACGGAGGCTTGGGCAGAATGGAATTGTCCGACTGGAAGAAGCATGTTCGCCTTATTATGGACGGCAGTTCTGACGCTTTGGCTTTCGGAACGATGAAGGTCGATACGATTGATTTCGATGCAAGCAAGACGATGGCTCAGCAAGCTGGCAGGGTTGTTCGCCTAAGTGGTGTGACAATCAGCCGTGACGGCACTCCCATAATTGCTCCAGACGACGGCTCGGTTAGTCTCGTAAGTAATTGTGTCAACAGAACTCTTTCGGGAGGCAATGCCGGAAGCAAGTGCGTGCTTCGTACCAGCACTTATGCAGCCTTCAAAGGCGTTGCAATTCCTACGACGCCAGTAGAACTTTATGGCATTGCAACTATTTATCGTGGCACATGGCAGATACTTGCCCGTACCCAAAGCGATTTAACTTGGACTAAATAATTGAAGAAACAAACAATAACACATATATCATTATGAAAAAGACTTTCAAAACATTTGCACTTATGTTGCTGACGGCATTTGCCCTCAGTAGCTGTGTTGACGTTCCCGCTCCATTCAACCTGCCCGATAAGAGCAGCAGTTCTGATGGCGGTGGCTCTTCATCTAACGAAGGCACTCCGGTTACTTGTGCTCAGGCTGTTGAGTTGACAAATGCTCTGGCTGATGGCGCAACTTCTTCTGAGGTTTATACCATTACTGGTTACATCACTGAGGTTATCGGTGCTGTAAGTAGAAATCAACAAACCTTCTGGTTGGCCGACGCAAAGAATGGCGGCAGAGTGTTTGAGGCTTATTATGCAAATCTTCCCGAAGGTGTTACCGAGTTTGTTGCTGGTACTAAGGTGAAGATTACAGGTAAATTGATGAAGTTTGTCAACTCCAATAGTGGCCAAGTTACACCCGAGATGAAGAATGCTATTGTCGAGATTCTTCCCGATGATGGCGGCGGCAGTGGCAGTGGCGACACTCCTGTCGAAGGCACTCCTGTTACTTGTGCTCAGGCTGTTGAACTGACCAATGCTTTGGAGAATGGTGCTACTTCTACAGAAACCTATACAGTTACCGGTTACATCACTGAGGTTATCGGTAGCGTTAGTCGCAACCAGCAGACCTTCTGGATGGCTGACAAGAAGGACGGCGGTAGGGTATTCGAGGCTTATTATGCAAATCTTCCCGAAGGTGTTACCGAGTTTGTTGCTGGTACTAAGGTGAAGATTACAGGCCAGTTGTTGAAGTATGTGAACTCCACTAGTGGCCAAGTTACCCCCGAGATAAAAAATGCAACTGTTGTCATTCTTCCTGATGATGGTGGTGGTGATGGTGGCGAAACGCCTCCTGTAGGAGATGTCATCAACGTTACTTGTGCTGAGGCGGCTCAGTTGGTTGATGGCCTTTCTAATGGTGGAACCTCTACAGAGACTTATGCCGTTACAGGTTATATCACAGAAACTGATGGCAAGATTAGTCGCAATCAGCAAATCATCTGGATGGCTGATACCAAGGATGGCGGAAAGGTCTTCGAAGGCTATTGGGCAAACCTTCCCTCTGGCGTTTCTGCCCTTACCGTCGGCATGAAGGTGACGATGACTGGCAAACTGATGAAGTATGTCAATAACACTACTGGCGAGGTTACTCCTGAAATCAAGAATGGCGATATTGTTATCCTTGAGCAGGGCGACGGCGGCCAAGGCGGCGGTGGCGATATACCTGGCCCGACTCCTGGTCCTGGTGGCGATGAGGTAACTGAACTTGTGAACGGTGGCTTCGAGGAATGGGTGACAGGCTCTACAACACCTGTAGGATGGAAGTCAGCAAGTTCTGCAAGTAATGCTACTCTTAGCCAAAGCCAAGATGCTCATGGTGGCAGTTATGCTTGCGTGGTTGCTGCCCCTGGAACGGCAAACAAGCGTCTTGCTACTCAGGAGATAACACTCGAAGCAGGCACTTACACATTCTCTTTCTATGCTAAATCTACTACGGCTGATAAGAGTCAGACAAAGGGTGGGTATGTTCCCGTTAACACAGATGGCTCAGTCGGCGCTTATAAGTACGGTGACTTCTTCGACCTCAACAATAATGGTTGGACGCTTGTATCATACGAGTTTACCTTAGAGGCTACGACGACTGTTTGCCTTGTAGTCATGAATCCTAAGGACAGTAATTACTCAAAGTCTCAGGACATCCTTGTTGACGACGCTACGTTGGTTAAGAAATAAATCGTTGCTATGAGACTTCGTTCCCTTTCAATATTGCTACTGCTGTGCTCATCTCTGTGGGCACAGCAGTATGCTACCATCCTTTATAGGCAGGCTGAACTTCCGCATGCTGTGCCTGTTTCTGAGATTGATTCCGTTGTCATTAAGGATGTCGCAGAGGTGGATGCTACCTATTTCGCAGCTCAGAAGGACACCGTTTATGTCGTGCAGACTAAGGAGTCGCATTGGAAGGGCAAGAAGGTCGCTTTCTTTGGAGACAGCATCACGCAGAATGGCGAGTACGTCAACTCGTTTGTCAGTCTCACTGGGTGTGTTGCTGACAATCAAGGCATCTCTGCTACGCACCTGGCTGCCAGGAACAGTGGTGATTCAAATGCTTTCGAAAAGAGATACACCAAGATATCCACAACCAACAAGATGGTGATTGTCTTTGGCGGAACGAACGACTTCGGACACACTGATACGGTAGAGTTTGGTCAGTTCACTGATGGTCCAAAGACAGGTAAGTACACTTTCTATGCCGGCCTCCACCGTTTGTTCAAGGGCCTCTACGACCGCTTTATGAAGCGAGGTGTACCTGTTGTCGTCATGCTTCCCATCCATCATGGTACGGAAATAGATGTTCCTGAATTCATCATCAACGCCGACAAGTCATTTACTGAAGGTACCAATCCCACGACCGGCAAGACTTTCCGCGAATATGTCAATGCAATTCGTGAGGTTGCTTCCTATTATTCTCTCATTGTACTCGATGCATACAGTTACTCGGGCCTGAGTCCGATGACGGAAATCGGTTCGTCGAACAGGAAGTTCTTCAAGGATGGTTTACACTTGAATGATGCAGGTGGCTTAAAGTTGGCACGCTGGATGTATCCACAGCTTGAGGCTGTTTACGAAATGTTCTACGACTTTTAATGCGGCGTCTCATCACATATCTGCTTTTGTTCTCCAGTTCTATGCTTTACGCCTACGAATTGGAGGTTAACGGCGTTTACATAGGCATTATAGGAACGCGTATTGCCTATGTGACGAGCAGAGGTGAAGAAACTTCGGAGCCTTGTTATTCGGGAGATGTCGTTGTGCCGGAACAGGTTACTTACAACGGAAGGGTATATAATGTTACGTCTGTGGCTGACAATGCTTTTGCTGGCTGCGATGAGTTGACGTCTGTCCATTTGCCGCCGACAGTCAAAGCTATCAGTCCTTGTGCTTTCATCGGTTGCACAAGTTTGCGGAGCATCAATGTGCCTCAAAGTATGAATGTCATCACCAATGCAGCCTTTACGGCATGCACTTCGTTGCAGCAGATATCGTTGCCCAAGCGTCAGGAATTACTCGATTCTCTGACATTCTACTGCTGTGCATCACTTACGTCTTTTGTCCTGCCGCATCGCATCCGCATCATTCGCTGCACAGCTATGCAGCATCTCTCTTCGTTGACCGACCTCTATTGCTTTGCTTCCGAGCCACCTCTCGCTGAGTTTGGATCGTTTTCTTTAGCTGACCAAAAGAAGTGCACGTTGCATGTACCCAGGGAAACGCTTAGCAAGTATCAGGAGTCGCAGGTGTGGCGAGATTTCTATAACATTGTTCCACTCGAAGATGAGGAGTATGAAAAGGAAGGCTATCAGCGAGGCGACGTCAATGGCGATGGCATAATAGACGCAAAGGACCTCGAATTGCTTCGTCTCATCATCGTTAACCTTCCTGACGATTCAGCCGTTCGCTGGGCTGCTGACATTAACGAAGACGGCGTTATCAATGCAAAAGACTATGTCTTGCTGGCCAAGCTTATATAAAATGCCCGGAAGTTATGTTTCCTTTTTGAGGTCGAGCGAAAAGTAAAGACTTGAAGTCTCATTTGTTGACATTTGTCAAAAAGTAATTAAATCCTTTCATCTGCTTTCATTTTGCTGTTTTTGCACACTCATGAAAAGTGTCAAAAATGGGCACCAAACACGTCGATTTTACCAACGCGACACGTGAAGTTTCAAAAGTTCACGTGTGAAGTTTCGAAACTCCACACGTCGTGTTTGAAATTTCCTCGTGTGAAGTTTGGCGAAAAATCAAGCGAAAAAGTGTGCAAAAACGCGTCTAAAGTGCTCAGTTTGCAAGGTGCACTTTGCAAAACGGCACATGTAAATGAAGAATGATGAATTAAGAGTGAAGAATTGTATACTGTAAATCAGCAGGTTACGAAACGCTTTCGTTTTAAGCGCGTTTTTTTGAAAAAATGACTTTAACCTCGTCCGAGACCTTTTTAGGCGATTCTGGAGGGTTTATCAAAAATGGTAGTGTAAGCAAAACTGCGGTTCTGCTTACGTTTTGTCATTTCGGGTTCGACTATTTGTCTGCCAGTGTGCGGTGTAGCCAAGGTTGTTGAGATGCAGACCATCGGCAGTAACGGCTGGCAGGTTCTCGTCCGTGATGCCTGACAGACGGTTCTGGTCCACGAAGTACCAGTTTGTGTTTGCTGCCGCACAGGTCAGCAGGGCCAGCTCGTAATCGGCAAGCGTGCAGCCAACAGTATTCTTGCTCGTGCTTGTGTAGTTCGCGTTGTTGCGTTTTGTGGCGTTGCTGAAGACGATGATGACGCTGCTGCCAGAAAGCTCTTTTATCTTGTCGTATAGCTGGCGAACGGCTCCGTAGAAGGTGCCTGGGCCTGTTGCGTTCTTGTAGTCGTCGAAGGTTCCCAGCGGAATGTTGCGCTTGAAGTCGTTCGTGATGAAGTCAATCGTCCAGATGGCATTCTGGATATTAGGCCAGCCATTATTGGACTGCCGGGCAACAACGGCAATGCTCTTGCTGTCGGTAGTACTTGTGCCTCCTATAGAATAGCCGCTATAACCGCCATCGGGACCAGGAGTATAGACTGCAGGAAACTCAAAGACCTCTTGCAGAAGCGTTTGGTATCCGCGTCCACGAAAAGCACCTGTAAAAGGCGTTATGAACGTACCAGAACTCTTGTAGGTAACGAGGTAGTTATCGTTGCGCCATATGCTATGACCAAGGAAGACAATGCTTCGCTTCATCCGAATCTTTGCAGATGGCTGAATGGGTTCAGTCGTCTCCTCCGTGAAGGTTACAGACTCGACTTGGTTCGTAGGGTAGGCTGTGGAACTGCCTCCTGTTGTGTTGACCACCATGCTTTGCGAATAAGCAGGCAAGCAAAGTAGCAGTAGAAGTAGTTGTTTCATCGTTTCAATATTTTTTTTCCGTTTTTGATGATGATGCCTTTCTCCTTTGGCGAGACTGGTTGACCGGAAAGGTTGACTATCGTCGAGCCTTGCTTAATTGTCGTTGAGCCATGCTTATAATCGGGAGTATTAAGGTCTTCAGGGTTCTTAAGGTCTTTAAGGCCAGTAGCGTCGGTCACAATGATTGTGCGGGCCAGGGAAGCATTCCTGTTGTCCACGTACGAACCCGAAGCGGTGCCTGCATGGAAGAGCCGAGAATCCTTGGCATCTGTATATTTGCTGTATTTGTCTATGCCTGCGTCGTCTTCTTCGTCGCCACCCATAAAGTCAATCGTGTAGCGACCGGGTTTGACATCTTCTGGAACAGTGACAAGGAAGGTAATGCGAATGCTATCACAACCATTCCGCCAGCATGCCGAGATGTTCTTCGGAATCTTCGTGACGCTCTTGAAGCCCGACCATGTATAACCCGACTTTGGGCAAGCGGAATTGTAGAACTGAGAAAGCTTATCGCATGGTTCCATGTCGTGCGAGCTGTTGACTTGGGAGCCGTCCTGGTAGTAAACCCAATCCTCGGCAAACTGCTGGTGTGCACCTTGCGGTACAGTCACTGTCCAGCCTTTCGGCACTCGAACTCCGGCATAACTCCAGTCCGTCACAAAGTCCTGTCTATCAGAACCATCATCCACAATGGTAAAGCTAACCTCGAACGTCTGTCCTGGTGCAACTTCGCTTGGAGCATATGTGGAGATAAGCTTGTAGCAACTTGCCAGACAAAAGACAACGGTCAACAGACAACAGAGAAGAAGATATTTGGTAGGCTTCATATTTCAATGTTCAATGTTCAATCGTCGAATATAGCTTTCCAATTATACACGCGGAAGAAGTATGGTCGGTAGAAGTCTGCCGAGCCCTTGCTATTGAAGTTGTCGGCCCATTCCTTGCAGTCGGTGTTGGTTGAGAATACCAGTTCGCCCTCCCTTGAAAGTGTTTGATGTAGGTGCGGCATGTAGAAGTGTTGATATGTGCGCGTGCCAACTTTGTCGAGCACAAATGGCATTGTCCAGAGTTGGTGGCACTCTTCGAAGGGTCCCCATGGATTACGGCTTCGCATGATATACACCTGCTTTCCGTAAGGGAATCCTTGCCCCGTCATGTAGTACCAGTCGTCATCCTTGAAGACCCAAGCCGTCGAGACACTCCTGGAACTGATGGCCGAACGCTTTACTTCTGCATCAGTCGGGTAGGTGCTTTGCCAATGGAATGTACCGTTTGCGTCAGCTACATAATATTCCCAAGGCGAACGTAGGTCGTGTGTCTGCGTGCGGGCTACGACAGGCGAACTGGTGTTGAGCACATCTTCAGTATTCTTTTTGTACTGATAACAAGTATAGAGATATATGTGTCCGTCCTCGTCTTCCCAAAGAGTCCCGCCATAACCAATCGGGTCTTGCTCAAAGAAGTTGTGGTCCACGCTTATCAACTTAAGGTAAGTCGAACTGCCTGGTGTTCCTTCGAGCGAATAGATGGCAAGAGCTCTGTTGTCGCTCTGCATCAAGTTCTCCGAGCCATTATAGACCCCAGCCCAAAGCACTTGCAGTTGGCCATCGACCACCGTTCCGTCGCCAGCCCAATAAAGGTAAGTCTGGTCAATTTCGCCGTTCTTAATCTGGGCATCAGTCTTTTCGCCCTTCGGATGACGAATGTGTGTGCGGGCATGATAGTAACCGCTTCCCGATGAATTAGAGCGTTGCACCCAATCGGCAAGCCATTTGAAGTTGCTGTTTTTCGTGCCAGGTAATCCGTCTTCATCAGGCGTCTGCACCATGATGCTGTTTCGAGGAAAGTTGCAAGACTGGCGAATGCGTGATGCTGTTCCTGTCGCTTTGCCATAGAAGCTGTCGTTGAAGCTCCAAAACACGTTGCCGCCAGGCAAGGCAATGGTTTGCACGCCATCTCCTCCATTCCAACCTAAAGTGCGAGTGAAGAGTCCGTCGTAGAGTTTGTCCTTATAGACATAGACATTGTGGTTGGCGTTGTTGTGTGGCAAGTACTCCAACTTCCAATCTGGGTCAATTTGTGGAGCTGGCCAACGTTCTGTGTCAGACGCCACTTCATGTGTCAAGTCTCCTTGAGCCATCAGCCATTTGTTTGGAAGGAAAAGGAGGATAATGAGGATAAAATATTTCATTCAATCTTTGTTTTCGTTTGCAAAGTTAGCGATTTATCCTTTTAGTTTGATAAATTGTTGTTAAATTATTGTACTTTTCTTGTATTATTATATTAAAAATGTGTGCTCCCCTTGCATAATTTAACAAATAAGGTTACCTTTGCACGCTGAATACGTATTATAATGAAAAGTCTTTCGACTATATTCCTCCTGTTATTGTCAGCTGTTTATTGCTTCGGACAGGATGTGCCAGAATCCGTAAAGCTTAGCGGTACGCCTATTGGTTCGCCCAACATTGATTACAGTACAAGCCAGTCGAGCGAGACAGTAAATACGCCTGCCCATGCTTTCGACGGCGATTACGATACCTTCTATGCCTCGATGGACCGCTCCCGCACGTGGGTCGGGTTGGACTTGGGTACAGCCCATGTCATAACGAGAGTTGGATGGAGTCCTCGCACATCTCAAGCAAAGCGAGTTCAGCTTGGCGTCTTTGAAGGCAGCAACAGTCCTGACTTCCTCGATGCCGTCCCACTTTACCTCATCCCCAATATAGGTACAGTCAGGGTGATGGATTATGCAGATGTTCCCGTGACGAGAGGTTTCCGTTATGTACGTTATGTTGGTCCGAACGACGCGCGTTGTAACATTGCTGAACTGGAGTTCTATGGTTACGAAGGCGAAGGCGTGGACTCTGTTTGGTATCAGATTACGAACCTTCCTACCGTAAGCATTCACACAGAAGCTGGTTATGACCCGCAGGACAAGGTGAATGAGATGCCATCGTTTATCACGATTACTTATGATGGTGGTACTCGCATCCAAGAGTATCCAATTACTGCTCGAGGCAGAGGCAATGCATCATGGAGCTTCCCGAAGAAACCTTGGCGCATCAAGTTCAATGATGGCAAGAGTCACCACATGCTGAAAGGTTCCGCGATGGAAAGTCCAGCAAAGGCTAAGAAGTGGACGCTCATCAATAACTATGGCGACAAGACTTTGATGCGTAACTGCCTTGCATTCGAGGTGAGCAAACGTATCGGTGCGCCTTATACACCATGGGCTCAGCCTGTTGATGTCATCATGAATGGCGAGTATAAGGGTTGCTACCAGCTTTGCGACCAGATATCTGTTGACAGGAATCGTGTTCCCGTTACCGAGATGACGACCTTCGATATCGAAGAGCCAGAGGTGACTGGTGGCTATCTTATCGAAATCGATGCCTATGCTGACCGAGAATCGAGCTGGTTCAAAAGTAATCGAGGCAACCCTGTAACCATTAAGCATCCAGGCGACGACGACATTACGACTGAGCAGCATAATTACATCCAAGGCTACTTCAACCTGATGGAGTCGGCACTCTTTTCAAGCAACTACACTGACCCCGAGAATGGCTTCCGCAAGTATCTCGATGTCGAGTCGTTCCTGAAGCATTTCCTCATCGGTGAGTTCTCGGGTAACATGGATACCTATTGGAGTGTCTATATGTACAAGGAACGGGAGGAGAGTCAGTTCTTTGTCTCGCCATGTTGGGACTTCGACCTGGCCTTCGACAATGACAATCGTATTTATCCTGTTAATGGTCGAAGCTCGTGGGCATATCAAGGAGGAAGCGCTGCAGGCAACATGAAGTCGTTTGTCAATCGTGTTCTTAGCGATAATGCAGCAGCAGAGCGGCTCAATCAGCTTTGGCGAGAGAATCGCAAGGAAGAATCACTCGACGAGCAAACGCTTGTTGCCTACGTGGATAGCATGGCTCGCGAGATGGAAGCTTCTGCCAATCTGAACTTCATCCGTTGGCCTATCCTCAATAGCATGGTGCATCAGAATGTTGCAGCGCTCGGCTCATTCCGCGAGGAAGTGAACGTCTTGAGAGACTATATACCAGCTCGACTTGCTTGGATAGATAACTATCTTGGTTATGACTCTGGCTCCGAATATCAGGACTCCACATATTACATCTCAACTCCTGAACAACTTATCGAGTTCAGCCAGGCTGTTAATGGTGGCGCAATGTATAGTGAGGCATATCTGGAAGCCGACCTCGACATGACAGGTTATGACGACCAGTTCCATCCCATCGGTACCAGCATGAGGTCGTTCCGAGGCATTTTCGACGGTCAGGGACATCGCATCAGTAATCTTCACATCGTGGGTGGTAACTTCACGGGCCTGTTTGGTTCCGTCGGCGGCGGAGCAACCATCAGCAATCTTGTTCTCGACAGCTCGTGCACAATCAGCGGTGCCAATTATGTCGGTTTGGCAGGCGGTTCAAATGGCAGTGGCACTGTGACGTTCTCGATGGTCGGCAACGAAGCGACAGTGACAGGTTCGGGCGTGAATGCAGGTGGCATCATTGGTTGCAACTATGGCAGTTCTGCTTCTTTTGTCATTACTGATTGCTACAATGCAGGCAATGTCACTGGCGGTAGCGAGAGTGCAGCCATCTGCGGTTGGCTCGGTTCGTCCGCAATTCTAACGAACTGCTACAACATAGGCACTGTCACTGGTTACAACTATCGCAACGACTTCTATCGCGGTGGAGCCAGCCAGGCGAACTGTTATAGTATCACCACGACGCAAGTCAATCGTATGACCGAAGATGATGTGCTGGGCGGCCGACTCTGTTATCTGCTCAACGAAGGTGAAACCGACGAGCCCATTTGGTATCAGACCATAGGTCAGGATGCCTATCCGACGTTCGATACATCACATCTTGTCGTCTATAGCGATGGCGAGACATACTTTAACATCAGTGAACTTGCTGGCGATGTCGATGGCGACTTAAAGCTTACAGCTGGTGATGCTGAGTGGCTTGCATCTTATCTGACGGGTGAAGCGCCTTCGGGTTTCAGATTGAGTAATGCAGATGCCAATCAGGATGGCAGCGTCGATGTGGCAGATTTGGTCACCATTCGTCGCATCATCGATAAAGTGGCACTTGGCGAAGAAAGTCTGACGGCAGGCTTCTATTCAACCAGTTCATCCGTCAAGGCTGGTGACACGCGAGAAAAGGCTGTCCGCCTGAATGCAAACAGATTAGCCACTGCTTATCAGGCTGATATAGTACTTTCTGATGGCCTCCGGCTCGACACCCTTGTTTTTGGTACGCGAGTGAACACGACTTCGCACGTCACGCATGTCATGCCAAATGAAGAAGGCGTTCATCTGCTTGTTTATGCACCCGACAACTCGGACTTCAATGTAAAAACTGGTACTGCTTTCACCCTGACGCTTCGCGCTGCAAACGACTTTGCTGGAGGGTATTTCAGCATCAGGAATCAACTTATTGTAACTGCAGATGGTGTAGTCTGTATGCCAGATGACATCAGCTATAGTGTGTCGCTCGAGAAGATTTACGTCACCTCGATACTGCTCGAACCCGGCGAGCTCGATATGATTGCAGGCAATGATACCACACTGACCGTCACCATTCTTCCCGAGACAGCAACCGTTAAGACCCTCAACTGGCTGACCTCCGATGCCACCGTTGCAACTGTAAGCGATGGCGTTGTTACAGCCATTCAGGCAGGAACGGCCACCATAACTGCACAAGCAACTGATGGTAGCAATCAAGAAGCAACAGCTATAGTGACCATTTATCCTGATGAAGATGCCATAAATGTCCCGTTTGCTGACCAGAAAGATGCCATTATCTATACCCTAAGTGGCACCCGCCTGGACCGCATCACCAAGACCGGCGTTTACATCATCAACGGGCAGAAACGACTCGTAAAAGTGAAAAGGTGAAAAGTAGTCCTTATTCCTATTTGATTGCTACCTTTTTGCCGTTTCGGATGACGATGCCTTTAGTTGCTTTGTTGTCTGCAATCTGTTGTCCGCTGAGGTTATATGTCTTGCCTTTTCTATGCTTGGCTTGTATGGTCTTTATGCCATCGTAGAAGTCGGGTAGGGGTTGATAGAGGAGTTGGAAATTGTCGAAGCAGCACCACTGGTCGCCTTTATAAATGTCGCATTTCAGGCCAAACCTGAGCGTACCACGTTCGGATAGTGTATATGCCAGTTCGTTCATGTAGCAACCTTCAGCAAAGCGAATGCCAGCAGCGTGCATGCTATGCGGATAGCCATTCCGGTTATCGACAGAGCCATATTGCGATGCCTCGGGCCATTCCTCGGAATATAAAGACTTGACTTTAACGGTCTGGTCGTTTACATAAAGATAAGCCTGGATGTTTTCTGTCCCAGCTCGATAGGCAGTTCCGCCGTCGTTGCTTCCTGTTCGGAAGAGGGCACCAGCCTTGACGGTATATACGCCTGGCTTCATGCCCATGAGTGTCTGGAACATGTCGAAGGCTTTGTTGTATTCCTCTCCGCAGTCATCACGATAAGTCGGTTCGCCTTGCCAGCTGTCTTTAGTTGAGAAGTCGTAGTTGCCTATGAAGAGTGTCATGTCGAGATATTCGCCCTGCTTGGGCACTGCATTAGTTGATTTTAGGTAGTTTGTTACGGCTGTCTTCAGGTTGTTCAGGGCGCTTGTTACTAAATCCAATGTGTTTGCTTTGGCAAGATTTGAGTCGCACCTCTTTATCTTAGTTATGAATGAGGAAAGGGCAGATGATTCCATACTAGCATCGACGTTTCGCTGAGCATAGTCCTTCCAGAAGAGATACTCTTCGAGTGCGGGTTTTATCGTCTTAATGGTGTTCTGGAGGTTCTTTGTGTCGTTGAGCAAGGTTCTAATCTGACTGTCCGTGATACCATCCTTCTTAGCCTTTGTCAAGAGTGTTTCGATGTCTTGTCGCAGTTTGTCGGTCAGCAGATTGTCTTCTTTCATGACTTCGAGGTGGCTGATGAGTTCTTCGAGCTGACGAGTCATGACGGTTCTTTCGCCATCTTTTTCTATTGTAAGATAATCGATGTTAGGCATCCATCCGTTTACATTGTAGAGTTCGATGTTGTTGGAACCTGCTTGCAGATGAAGCGTCATGGTGTATTCCATAAAGTCGCCCCAATCGGTAGTCTGAACGTTGACTGTGCCTTTCTCTTCCTCATTCAGCACTACGTTAAACGGACGACTTTCCTTCGAGGCTGCGCTGATGTGGATGTTGTAGTCGCCAGCTTCGCTTACGTAAATGTCTTTCCATGTCAGGGAGTTGCTTCTTCGACCTCCCAGCCAGCTAGCGAAAGCACCTCCGCTGGCCGATGATGTGGTTTCGTAGATGGCGGTGCCTGCAGACTGGTTGTTGTAGATTTCCTGATAATCATGTAGATAAGCTGTCTCTGCTTCGTAGATATAGCGGTCGAGACGTTGTTCTGCTTCCAACTTGTAGATACGAGTGGCATGAGGTGGAACAGTGACAGAAAGCGCTCCTTCCATTTCTCCTAAGTCCTCGTGTTCAAAGAGGTCGCGAACCATCACTTTGCCTCCTAAGTCAACTTCGCTGAAACTCAAACACATCTTCTCTTCCCTGTCGGATGGATTGTAGAGTGCCACAGCCCTAGTTGTGCCATGAAGTGTAAGGATGTCTTTTGTCAGGATGTAAGTCTCGCCGATGTGTTGAACCACATAAGCCTGCAGTCCGAGCGGGTCTTGGTTCAGCGCAATCAGTTCCTCGTTCTTCAAAAGAGCAAGAGGCCGCTCTTTGATTGTTGCCATATTGCATCCGATGAGTAGTGGACTGGCCATGATGCACCACATGCCGAAGTGCGTCTTGTCCTCTTCTTCTGTCATCGAACGTCCCACTTCGAGCATGTCCATATCGTTGTAACACCCGTCATAACAGTAAGCTGACATGTAGAGGTTTTCCGCCAAGATGCCTTTCACGGAAGCCCATCCGTCGTAGATGTCGCCAGTTGTTCGCCATGAAGTGGAGATGTCGTGACACCAAGTTCCCGGATATGCCCACCTGCAAAGGTTGTAGCGAACGTTTTTGCCTGTATTCACGATAGCGTTGTGGATGGCTGTATATTGCTCTTGTTCGTTGAGGCCTGCATGGTTGCCGCCACAATAATCGACCTTGATGAAGTCGAACTCCAGTTCCTTGAAGTAGTAGTCGGCATCCACCTGTTCATATCCGTAGAAGCCCACATTCGTGTTTCGAGTGTCGCCATTGCTGATACTGCCGCAAGTGCAGTCTCCTGCATCACTGTAAATGCCTGCTTTCAGCCCTTTGGAGTGGATGTAGTCGCTCACGACCTTCAGTCCATGAGGGAAGCGTTGTGGATGGATTCGCACTTTTCCTGTGCTGGTACGGCCATATTGGAAGCCGTCGTCGATGTTAATGTATTGGTAGCCGACATCTTTCAGTCCTTGCGATACCATAGCGTCGGCCTGACCCTTAATGATGTCTTCCGAGATGTTGACCGAGAAGGTGTTCCACGAACTCCAGCCCATAGTGGGGGGCTCGACTTGTGCATTCATGCAGAGGACTGAGTTTGTCAGGATTCTGACTGCTAAGAGGACTCTTTTCATCATAGTTTCTGTCAGTATTAATCAGGTTGTTATTAGCGGAATTATTCTGCAAAGATACGAAAAAAACAAGCAATCGCCCAAATTTATCCGTGCTTTTTCGGAAAGAACCCCCGAATGCTTGGAAACGAATAGAGCCAAGCGTCTTCGGCAAACATTCCACGTTACGATTGAAAACGTCACGTTTGACGATTGCATTTAACTAGTGTGACGTTTGCAATTTACTAGTGTGACGTTTGGCTTTTACTAGTGTGAAGTTTGCCATCGTCACTGCAGTCGTTTTGTGGAGCTCTCAAGTGTTAATTACTAATAATTTGCCTTCGTAAACTAAATAAATATGTTAAAAAGCGAGTGGTCTCGTCTCTTTTTCCGCATCTTTTCTTTGGGGTAGGTCATAAACTCTGTTCCTTTGCAGTAGAAAAAGCCAAAATTATGAACGGAAATAAGACTTTGAAACCTCTGACCCGAGCAGAGATGGATGTGATGAACGTGCTTTGGGACGCTTCTCACGCCCTCACGATTAACGAGATAGTCGACGGTTATGCTGAGCCCAAACCAGCCTACACAACCGTCGCAACCTTCCTGAAAATCCTGGAAGCAAAGGGTTATGTCGAGCACAAACGCAAGGAGGAGACGGGCCGTACCTTTTACTATTCGCCCATGCTCTCGCGCGAGAAATACATCGCCCATGTTGTGAACGATGTGAAAGACACGCTTTTCGGCAGCTCGGCCAAGAGTTTCTGCTCTTTCCTCATACAGAACGAGGACCTCACAGACGAGGAACTGCAGGAAATACTGACCCTAATTCATAATTCATAGTTCATAATTCATAGTTAACGATGTTGCTCTACATTATAAAATCAGCCTTGTTGCTGGCAATCCTTTACGGTAGCTTTGCCTTACTGCTCAGTCGTGAGACGTTCCATCGCTTCAATCGTGCGGCTCTGCTCTGCGTGCTCGTCATTTCGATGGTGCTGCCTTTTGTCCAGCTCACGATACGGAAGCCGAAGTTCCTCAGCTATGAAGAAGTCCCAATGCAGGAAGCTATTGTCCAGCCTGATATACAATTCGAAGAAGAATATGAGGTTTCTCAGCACGAAGAACAGCTTGAGATTGTCAATTCGACAGAACAAGAACGTCCATTCACACCTTCTTTGGAAGGGATAGTGGAGGCTGCCTATTTCCTTGGCCTCTTTGCCTCTCTCGCTATCTTTTTCGTACAACTCTTCCGTCTGTTCAAGGAGATAAAAGGCGGTGTGCATACGAAGGACGAATTTGGCAACACTATAGTCATTCATGGAGGAAACTTCGCGCCCTACAGTTTCCTACATTATATAATAATAAACGCCTCGGATTACGAGCACCTTCGCCAGCCCATCTTGGCTCACGAACAGGCTCACATCCGTCTCGGCCACACCTGGGACCTCCTGCTTCTCGAAGCGGTAAAGGCCCTTCAATGGTTCAATCCCTTCGTCTATCTGCTTGGTCGCGACCTCAAGGCCGTGCATGAATACGAAGCAGACAACGCCGTACTGAACTTTGGCATCGATGCAAAGACATATCAACTCTTACTCGTGACGAAAGCTGTGGGCAGCCGACTGCAGACGGTTTGCAACAACCTCAGTCACCATTCACTTAAGAAAAGAATCAAGATGATGCACAAAAACAATTCCAATCGCTGGTTGATGAGCAAAGGACTCGTCTTGCCAGCACTCATGGCGCTTGCCTTAGTTGCTTGGGCCAAACCTAAAGTCGAGGAGATAATCCCTTCGAACGAGACAGTTTCATCTGTCGTCAAGGAGAACGACCAAGTACAAGATAACGGCCCCGTCGAGGTGGCTGTACCTGGAATGGGAATCGTAACGACGGATGAAGTACGAGGGTTCTATAAGGACAGGATGCTGAATGCCTTTATCCCTAAGGATGACGCAAAAGACTTTATCAAGAAGCATGGCCCTGCAATTGCAGTCTCGTGGCTCAAGGGCACTTGGGTGGTGAAGGGCGACAACTCCTTCATCGAGGAGCATCCCGATTGTGGCTATCCGTGGGCGTTTCACATGAAGTACTACGACGTCATGCTCGACGGCAAGCAGCTCGATGTCAATAACCTGCCTAACCTGCCTGCTTCGGCTCTGAAGAAAGTGGAGATACAGATGCGGTCCAAAGGGGAGAAACTAATGGTCAACCTTACCACCAAGCCCGTCCAGATTCCTGCTGGCGTGAAGGGCAACATCAACCCTGAGTTGACCATCCTGCTTACTGGAACTCCTCCAAAAGACTGCGGCACCAAGACTTCAATCTGGGAAAGGAGAGGCAACTTCGACGGCTTCAGCTGGAAGAACTACACCATCTGCTCGTGGAAGTGGGATGTGGACGACATCAGCGTACACCTGAAAGAAGTCGCAATCCGCAAGGACCACAGCGTTCGCATCAATGTCTGCAAAGGCGTTCCGCAAGAGCACATTGAACGCATCAAACGCATCATGAGCGAATGTGGCGTGACGAACTACAGGTTCGTAAAGCAGTAAAAAACTAGAGCTTGATGGACGTTCAATGAGATTGACGTGTGACAATCATTTTTCCCACGCGTGAGAAATTATTTTCCCACACGTGGGAAAATGGAAGTTCTCCAGTCCTTCCAAAACAAGCGAAATTTGAAATGCAAGATTTATTTTCGTCAAGTTCGCTTTGAAGATGTTTTAGGCTAGTTAATCAAGACGGAATTCCATAGCCTCCGGTGCACTGTGAAGTGCGCCGGTTTCTTGCGTTATATGGTGGCTTTGCTTGCTTTGAACCCGATGCTTTCGACGGCTTGCAGTATGTCAGCCTCATTGGGATTGCCCTGGATGCTTGCAGTCTTTTCGTGAAGGGACACTTCAACATGTTCTACACCGGCAACTTCCGCTATGGCTTTCCCGACGTTTGCTGCACAGTGATTGCAGTTCATACCTTCTACATTATATATTATACAGGAAGACATCTCGGCCTCGCCATGATGATGATGATGGTGGCGGCTGGCAAGAGCATTCAGCAGGAACACTAGCAGCAAGCCAGTGCAGATGTACGAGAAGATGCCGATGCCGCCATCGTGGCAGGCAGTCTCCGTAATGCCGCTTTTTACGGCAAACCACTCTCCTGGCAGAAGATAGTCGATGCCAAGCCCGAAGAGCATGGCTCCGATGATGATGGAGAGAAGATAGAGCCAAAGGGTACGCCTCCCGAATACTTTACCGATGACCAGCATCGAGGCAGAATTGACGGCCGGTCCCGCCATCAGCAACACCAGCCCTGCTCCTGGCGTAAGTCCTTTTGCCATCAGCGAAACAGCGATAGGAATGCTGCCCGTTGCACAGACGTACATGGGGATGGCAATGGCCAGCACGATGAGCATGTTCAGCAGCTTATAGTCGTGTAGCGCAGCCAGCCACTCATTGGGAACTGCGACGGTGATGAGCGCTGCAATGAGCAGACCAACGACGAGCCATTTGCCCACGTCCTCCATCATCTCGACAAAAGCATAAGAGAATGCCTCTTTCAGTTTGCCGACGAGGCTCTTGTTCTCGCCTGGACTGTGGCAGCATGAGTCGCCACAGGTAACGTTTGCCACAGCCTCTTTATCCTCATGGGCATACTTTTGGACCAGCCAACCGCCGAATATGGCCGTGAAGAGAGCAGCGACGGGGCGAACGATGGCAAAGGGAAGGCCCATGAGAGAGTAGGTCGCTGCAATGCTGTCAACGCCCGTTTGCGGTGTGGCAATCAGGAAACTGGTGCAAGCTCCATTGCTGGCACCTTCGCGCCGGAGGCCTACTGTCGTAGGAATGACACCACATGAACATAGCGGCAGGGGAACACCAAGTGCTGCGGCCTTCACCACGCTCTTCATGCCAGGCCTTGCAAGATGTTTTGTATATAAACTTCGTGGCACAAATACACGCAGAATGCCAGCAATGAAGAAACCTAAAAGCAAATAGGGAGCCATCTCGGCAGTCATCAGCACCAGAGCATCCCAATATTGTTCAATCCATTCAAGTACCATATTATATCATTATCTTTGTTTTGCGCTGCAAAGGTACAGAGGATTTCGTGCAACTGGGTTGCAAAGTGCAGTTTACCAGAGTTATTTCCTTTTGGAGGCGCATTTGGGGCAAAGACCTTTAGCCATGTAGTTGATGCTTTCAAGGACGTATCCTTGTGGCAGGCTGACGTTCGGAATGGGAATGTCGTTGATGCAGAATGTGCGCCGGCAGCATTCGCAGAAGAAGTGAACGTGTTGGTCGTCGTCGTGTTCATGGCCGTCGGTGCTATGACAGATTTCATAGCGTACGCCATCGCTTCCGTCCTCAAGAACATGCACCAGGTGATGCTCGCGCAGCAATGACAAAACCCTGAATACGCTGGATTTGTCGAGCGACAGGATTTCGCATTCCAGCTCGCTGAGCGACATGGGTTGCTTGGCTTCAGCAAGTGACCTGCACACCAAAATGCGATTGGCCGTTGGCTTTATATTGTGCGACTCGAGCAGAGTCTCGATGGGCGAAGTTTCGTGTTTCATGCCTGCAAAGTTACAAAATTTTAAACTCTAAACTTTAAACTTTAAACTTTATTTTGTATCTTTGCACCAAAATCATCAATAATAGGTATGCAAAAGACTATAGGTGTGCTGACGGCCATGAGCGTAGAATACCGCCAAGTGGCTGCCATGCTTCAAGATGCAGAGACGGTAAAGAGCGGACCGCAAGAGTTCCTCGTCGGCAGTTTGGGAGAGAGTAAGGTCGTGTTGCTTCAATGCGGCATAGGTAAGACAAATGCGGCTACAGGCGTTACGAACCTCATCATGACGTTTCATCCCGATTGCGTCATTTCGACTGGAGTCGCTGGTGGCATCGACACAAGGCTCGACGTGATGGATGTCGTTATAGGCAAAGAGGTTTGCTATCACGACGTCTATTGTGGCGACAATTGCGACCCAGGTCAAGTCCAGGGCTTGCCAAGGCTCTTTAAGGGCGATGAACGACTTGTCGAACTTGCATCGACCCTCAAAACAGATGTTCATATAGTTTCAGGATTGATATGTTCTGGCGACCAGTTCATTACTAATCGCGATGAGTTGGATGTCATCAAGGGCAAGTATCCGCAAGGTCTGGCTGTCGATATGGAGAGTGGCGCTATTGCACAAGTTTGCCACCTTTGGAGCATACCGTTTCTTAGCTTCCGCATCATCAGCGACACCCCTGGTGTAAAAGCTCACTTCAAACAGTATCTGAACTTCTGGGACACGATGGCTGATAAGAGCTTCGCCGTCACCAAAGAGTTCCTAAGCAAGATATAATAAGAAAAAGGCAACCTCATTCGGTTGCCTTCTTTGTTGCGGAGAGACTGGGATTCGTTCCGGCTCTGCCGCCTGACCGTAGGGAAGAACCCCTGGGTGAGAGACCAGGAACAAAGCAAAAAGGGCACCTCTTGGGGGTGTCCTTCTTTGCGGAGAGACTGGGATTCGAACCCAGGGTACCCGTAAGAGTACGCCGCATTTCGAGTGCGGTCCATTCGACCACTCTGGCATCTCTCCTGTTTGTTTGCGGCTGCAAAATTACAATTTTATTTCGAACCAGCCAAATCTAAATGAAGAAAAGTGATGCTCCAGCTACTGCAATGACTGCTCCGACCACTTCCTGCATGCTGATTTTCGTACCAAACATCAACCTGGAGGGCCACAAAATGAGAATGGGTGTGAGCGACATCAGGGTTTGAGCAACGCCTGTATTCGTCATTCCAACTGCCATTAGGCTTAGACTTACGCCAAAGAAGGGACCGAGCAAGATGGCTCCCATCGCAGCGGCTGCTCCTCGAAGGTCGGTAAAGAAACGAAGCATGTTTCGCCATTTCTTCAAGAAGATTAGTGTTGCTCCGAAACCAATCAGTCCCATTACAGCTCGCATCTGAGTGCCTGCAAAAGGCATCATAGCCGCAACATCTGTTGCTTCCGAAGGGATATTGGCTGCATAATGCATCAGTCCTTGTTTGCTCAGAACGAGGCCAATACCTTGTCCCATGCCTGCACCTATGCCCAGAAGGATTCCTTTACGAGGGAGTTTCAGGTGTCGAGTACCATCATCGTCTTTACCCATGATTGAGATGCCGATGCCGCTTAATGTTACAATCATGCCCAGCAAAGCGAGCATTCCCATTGTCTCGCCCATCATGAGCCAGGCTGCTATGGCGGCAAAAGGGCTGGCAAGCGTCATGAAAAGTTGACCGAAACGGCTACCCATCACGATATATGCATTGAAGAGGCAGTAGTCACCAAAGACGAAGCCCATGAAGCCACTTGCCAGGAACCATTTCCAAACCTCCGTGTTGGCGTATTGCGGCCATGGTTTGCCACACGTCCACCAAAGCACGATGCCAAGCAACAGAATCGTTAAAAGCATGCGCCAAACGTTGAGCACAAGCGTACCCATGCGTTTGCTCGCGACCTCAGCAAAGAGTGCCGTGAAGGTCCACATCACGGCAACAAGAAGGGAAAGCAGTTCGCCGCTCATTTATTCAAAGTCGTATCTGTCGAGCAATTTGCCGCACTTTGAGCAGAATACTTCGTGCTTGTAGATGACGTTACCGCAATCGTTGCAATGATAGGTCTGCTCCTCTTGTCTCTCTTTGTTATTTGTTTCCTTGGTTTCCATAAATTGTAATTGTATGTGTTTATTGTTGATAGATATCCTGAATGACTAGACCTGCAAGGGTCATGCCGAAGATGGCAGTGATGTGTGCAAGAGAGCCGTTCGTCTGCACTTTGTTGAAGGTCTTGCTGCCGTCCTGCAAGGCTTTGCCAAGATTTGGTAGTGGTTGTTCCTCGCTATGAACACAAAGGAATTTGCGGGCAGGGAAAAGCTTATGCTTCCGCATAGATGAACGCATCGCTGCTGCTAATGGGTCGCCCTTTATCTTCCAGAACTCCGAAACGCGTACTTTCGTGGGGTCAATACGAAGAGCGGCACCCATGGACGAGAAAAAAGACCCACCCCATCCCTCCCTTAAAGGGAGGGAGTTGGCTTCCACTTCTTCCCTCCGGTCAGGTTCAGGCGGAGCGGTCGCCGACCTTTGATTCTCTCCCTTTAAGGGAGAGTTAGAGAGGGTCCGTATGATGAGACTAATCTTGTCTTTAAGCGAATCAATAGCGTCGATGACATAGTCGTAAGTTTCTATGTTGAAATCGTTTGCTGTCTCTTCGCTGTAGTTCTTCTGCAAAGCAACAATGTCGGCTTCAGGATTTATTTCGAGCAATCGTTTTCGAAGAGCTTCCACCTTCGGCTCGCCTATTGTTTTGGTTGTAGCCATGAGCTGACGGTTGCAATTCGTGATGCAAACCACATCACTATCGACAAGTGTGATGTGCATGATGCCTTCGCGAACGAGACACTCGGCACACCAACTCCCAACACCTCCAAGACCGAAGATGATGACGCGTTTGCTCTGAATACGCTTCATGGCTTCGCTGCCAAGCAAAAGCTCAGTACGATTGAAAAGGTCGTTATTCATTCTCTAAACTCTACTACAGTTATGCCAGCGCCGCCGAATTGGACGTGTTCGTCGTGGAAAGAAACAACGCCAGAGACGGTATTCAGGTATTGACGGATGATTTGTCGAAGCGCTCCAGTTCCTGTGCCATGAAGAATGCGAACCCGCGAAGCATTAACCAGTAGGGCATCATCGATGAAATAGGTGACGGCTTGCAAAGCTTCGTCGACTCGCATGCCACGAACATCAATCTCCTGTTTGAAGTCGAGATGTTTCTGGCGAATGCTGTCCTGCGTTTGACGACTTACTACTACGGTTTGACTTGCTTCCTGTTTGGGCGCTTCCTTTGCTTGTTCCAATCGCTTAAGGTCAACAAGGGTTCTCATCACTCCAAAGGTGACTGTCGCTTGCTTACCCTCGATGGCTGTGATGGTGCCAATGGATGTCTGTCCCTTGATGCGAACAGTAGAGCCGACAGTAAGAGCAGCCCCCTCTAAATCTCCCCGTAAAGGGGAGACTCTTTTGTTCTCCCCCTCAATGGGGGAGTTAGAGAGGGTCTTCTGTTTCTTTGCTGCCTGCCTTTCCTGATGACGCTTCCTGCGTTCCTCAATCTGCTTACGCTTCTTCTCAACATAAGCATCAAGCTCTTCCTGACTCATCTGTCCCACTTCTTCGCGGAAGGTTTGCAGTTGCTGACGTGCAGAACGTGTACGTTCCTTGTCTGCTTGGGCTTCCTTAATCTCGCGGATGGTGTTCTCAATCTGAGCATTAGCTGCAGCGATGATTTTATCGGCTTCTGCTTTAGCTTCCCGAATGATTTCCTTACGCTTGCCTCGCAGCTCCTCTATTTCCTTCTCGTAGTGCTCGATGGTTTGCACCATCTGCTTCTCTTGCGAATGAATCGTCTGACGTTTACCCTCCCAATATCGCTTGTCTCGAGTAATGTCGAGCAGGTATTTGTCGGCATTGACGTACTCACGACCTACAAGTTCAGTAGCATCTGCAATCACGTCTTCAGGAATGCCAATCTTGCGAGCAATCTCTACAGCGAAGCTGCTGCCAGGGTTGCCTATCTGCAATTGGAATAGCGCAGCCATCTTCTGCCTGTCGTAGAGCATGGCCCCATTCACGACTCCAGGCGTGTCTTCTGCAAAGTGCTTGAGGTTCTGGTAGTGTGTCGTGATGACGGCAAAGGTTTGTTTGCTGACGAAACGTTTCAAGACAGCTTCTGCAATAGCGCCACCAATTGTTGGTTCCGTTCCGCCTCCAAACTCATCTATTAGTAATAATGTATTAGGTGTACAGCTTGCCATCATTCGCTTCATGTTGAGCAGGTGGCTGCTGTAGGTACTCAGGTCGTCGTCGATGCTTTGCTCGTCGCCGATGTCGATGAAGATTTGCTCAAAGATGCCAGCCCTTGAACCATCAGCCAAAGGTATAGGCAGGCCGCACTGCAACATGTATTGCAACAAACCGACTGTCTTCAGGCAGACACTCTTGCCGCCTGCATTTGGTCCACTAATGATGAGGATGTGTCGTTTTCTGTTAAGCATGATGCAGAGCGGCACAATCTTCCCAGGACCCTCTAAATCTCCCTTAAAAGGAGACTTCTTGTCCTCCCCCTTTAAGGGGGAGTTAGAGAGGGTCTTCAACTTTGCTTCCAAAAGTGGATGTCTGGCATCAATCCAATCGATGAGCGGCGTGGAATATATCTCAGGAGAAAGGCCAACAATTGCTTTCGTTAGCTGATGTTTGGCAAGGAGAAACTCAATGTCTGCAAGGAACTCGAAGCCTCGTAACAACTCCTTTAGGTTGGGGCGCAGTTGTTCAGTAAACTCGCGAAGGATGCGAATAACCTCTCGCTTCTCTTCTGCCTCCAGTTCGCGGATGCGGTTGTTGGCTTCAACTACTTCTGCAGGCTCGATGAAGACTGTTTTGCCTGTAGCGCTTTCGTCGTGAATGATGCCTTTGATGCGTCGCTTCAAAGCGGGAGCCACAGGAATGACCAAACGGCCGTCTCGCATTGCAGGGGCAACATCTTTCTCGACCAAACCTTCTGCTTGAGCTGATTTCAGAATGCTCGTTAAGGTTCTGCTAACACTTCCTTCAGCAAGCTTCAGTTCTCGGCGAATGGAAGCAAGTTCGCTGCTTGCATTATCTTTGATGTGGCCATACTTGTCGAGCATCTGTTCGAGACGGCGGGTAATGCTCTTAAAGGTAAAAACACCTTCGGCAAGCTTTTCGAGAGCAGGGAAAGAGGTTCTTTCTTCAGAGGCACTTTGTCTTACGATTTCGACCCAAGAATGAAGGGTACGCAGAACCCTAAACAGTTCCCAAACCGTCTGTTCTTCGAGGTAAGTTCCTTCGATACGAATACGATGGATGTCTTCTCTTAAATCGAAGAAGTCTTGCTCTGGTAACTCGGTAGTAGTCTGAAGGATTGATTCAAGTTCGGCAAGCTGCAGATGAAGGGAGGTGACGACTTCGTGGTCGGAAGAGAACTGCATAGCATCCACCTTCTCATGTCCCAAGGAACTGAGGCAATAGCCGTGCAGCATGGCACGAATCTCGTTGAAACCTATCTTCTCTTCTAATGACATACGTGAATCCTTAATCCTTATTTAAGATTCTTCTCTGGATACATTGTGTTCCACCAAGTTGGGTCGTCCTGCAGCCACTTTGCAAACCAAGCCATGATGCTGTCGTGCCAACGGATGCGCTTGTCGTAGTTGAGGATGTGGTGGTTCTCGCCTTCTACAGTGATGAAAGCACATTCCCTGCCAAGCAACTTGAGGGCAGTGAACATTTGGATGCTCTCGTTGATGGGCACGTTGGTATCCGCTCCGCCGTGCATGAAGAGGATAGGCGTGTGCACCTTATCGGCATTGAAGAGTGGAGCATGACCACTATAGAGCTCCATGTTGTTCCAGGGATAAGAGTTGGCTGCGGAGGTCGTGCTGTAGGAATACCCCCAATAACCATAGCCCCAATAGCTGGCAGGATTGCTGATGCCGGCATGACTCATTGCTGCGGCGAAGATGTCGGTCACAGTCTGGAGGTACATCGTCATGAAGCCGCCGTAGCTTGCTCCAAGGCATCCAACCTTGTCGGCTTTTACGAAAGGATGTTCTTTGCAGAACTGCTTGGTGCCCTGAATGATGTCGTCGGCCGTATAATCGCCGTAAGCATTAACGTGACGCGAAGCAAACTCCTGACCGAAACCGCTGCAACCCGATGGCTGAATGAGGTAAACCACATAGCCCATAGCTGCCCATTCCTGGAAATTATAGTAGCTGTCGAGCAGTCGTCCTACAGGAGAGCAACCGCCATAGTAATAGACGAGCATGGGATATTGCTTCGTCTCGTCGAAGAATGGCGGCAGGAAGTAGCAGCCATAAATGGTGTCGCCTCGCTCTGCCTTGAAGTTCCAGTCGTGGCATTCGCCAAGCTGTATGTCTTTGAGTCGGGTGGGGTTGAGGTCGCAAAGCACACGTTCCTTGCCAGATTTGAGGTCGCGCAGCCAGCAACGGTCGGTGCTCGTGCTGCTTTCGCCTATGTAGGCAAGGAGAGGCTTCTCCTCGGACAGACTGAAGCTACTATATATATAAGGTTCGGAGAGTGGCAGCATCTTGGCCTTTCCGTCCTTTGGGTCGATGCGATAAAGGCTTTTTGTGTCGCGGTTCTCGCACAGGGCATAAATCATTCCGTCCTGCTCCGACCATTGGAACGATGAGACGGAAGGGGCGAAGTCGCGTGTCAGACAGCGTACTTCCTTTGTCTCAAGGTTCATGATGAACAGCTCATACTCATAGCTGCTGGGGATGACATCCTTGGGAAGTGTGTTGCCAACGCCGCCGAGTGCCTCGGGACTGCCTGTAATGGCAAGGTACTTCTCGTCTGGCGAGAAACTGAAGTTGCTGATGAATCCATCGTGACGAACCAGTGTGTCCGCTTGACCTGTCTTCATGTCGAGCAACAGAATGTCAGTGAAGGTGAAGGGACGTTCCGTGAGTTCCTCCTTGTAGATGGACACGAGGAAACGGCTCGCGTCGCGGTTGGGCGTGACATAGACCTTGGCAGCTCCCTTCGTGATGGGCGTCGTGATGCCTGTCTCGATGTCGTAGAGCGAATAGTTGCGGCGGTTGCGATAGCCAGGCTGACGGTCGTCGGGCTCAAGGATTTGGTGTACGTCCTTGTTCTTTTCCTCTGGCACCTTCTCGTCGATGGTCACTAGGAAATGCTTCAAGTCGTCGGTCAGCCAAGCGTATCCCTTGCCTGTGTATTTGCCGATGAATGTCTTCTCGCCCGTCTTGGGGTCAACTGTTTCGTAGCATCTTGTGCCCTCTATCTCGCGATAGCTGCGGAGGTAACGGTCGCCTTTGGGAAGCCACCTTTGGAAGCCGTCGAGACTGAACTCCTTGCCTGTCGCGAGGTCGATGAAGATGTCCTTGCCTTCCGTTTCGCCGCCTTTGTAGGTAATGTTTTTGTGGATGCGGACATACTTGCCTGAGCTGGAGAGTTCCACGCCGTTGATGCGCTCGCCGTGCATCATGTCGGCATTCGTCCAGTAGCGCTTGCCTTCAGGATTGATTTCGAGAGCCTGCTCGCTCTCCACGGAGATGCGAAGCGTATCAGAGGGGCAGGGGGCAAGGGGCGAGGAGCAAGAGGATTGAATGGTGTCTTGGTATTCTTCTGCCCCTTGCTCCTTGCTCCTTGCTCCTTGCTCTTTGGGCGAGGGCTTGACGAGTAGCTTGATGCAGACCTCGTGTCGACCGGGAACCAGTTCGAAGTCGCCGCCCTGCTCGTTGCCATCGATATAGAGTTTGTGCTTGCTTTCGCATTTCACATTGACCTTGCCCTTTGCAAAGCCTGTGTTCTGAATGGAGAAACCTGCGAAATAGAAACCCTCATCATTGATGGAGAAGGGAAGACTTGTCTCCTCTCCCTTAATTGAGGTTGGGACTGGGCTGTCCATAAACACCTCATCGAGGTCAATTTGTTTGCCTTCCGAATCGAGGCTGTCGGTCATGAATGGTTTGGTAATAGAGTAGGGACCGATCAGATGTATGTTCGTGACATCCTTTGTCTCTGCCATCAAATTCAG
>ONSR01000083.1 GCA_900320565.1 uncultured Prevotellaceae bacterium | reverse complement strand
CGTGGAGCCAGTGTGGCTGCAACAAGAACCAATCCTCCTCGTGAACTGACCGACCCATGGTGGACTAGAACTAATAAATAAAAGCTATAAGTTATGCAAAGACGCAGAATCATTAAGGTAAAGGACAAATCCTTCACAGTAACTATATCCGAGCGCGCAATCAAACGTCAGATAAAGCGTATTGCCGACCAAATCAACCGCGACTACGAAGGCAAGAGGCCTGTCTTTCTGGCAGTCCTAAATGGCTCATTCATCTTTGCAGCCGACCTGCTTCGGGAGATTGACCTGCCTTGCGAAATCTCTTTCGTCAAGTTGGCTAGCTACGAAGGCACAAACACGACTGGCAGCGTTCGTGAGGTGATTGGCCTCAACGTTGACATAACAGGCCGACCTGTCATCATCGTCGAAGACATCGTCGATACAGGTCTCACGATGGCTCACATGCTCGACACGCTTAAGAAGCAAAACCCCGAGAGCATTGACATCTGTACGCTCTTGCTCAAACCAAGCAAACTGCAAGTGAAGCTCGACATACGTTATTGCTGCAAACAGATTCCCGATGACTTCGTAGTGGGGTATGGTCTCGACTACGACGGCTTCGGACGTAACACGAAAGATATTTATACAATTATATAATAATGAAGAACATCATCATTTTCGGTGCCCCAGGTTCTGGTAAAGGCACTTACAGCGACGAGATTGTAGAACGTTATGGCATGGGACACATCAGCACAGGCGATGTGCTTCGTGCTGAAATCAAGAATGGAACAGAGCTTGGAAAGATTGCTCAGGGTTATATCTCAAACGGCCAGCTCATCCCCGATGACCTCATGATTGAGATTCTGGCCAAGACTTACGACGCTCAACCTGCAGGCAAAGGCGTTATCTTCGACGGTTTCCCTCGCACAATCGCTCAGGCAGAGGCTCTCAAGAAGATGCTTCAAGAGCGCGGACACGAGTTGGGCATCATGATAGAACTGGTTGTGGAGGAGGACATTCTGATGTTCCGTCTGCTTCGTCGTGCTAAAGAACAAGGTCGTGAGGATGACAACGAAGAGACCATCAAGAAGCGCTTCGCAGTTTATCAGAACCAGACGGCTCCCCTCATTGACTGGTTCGAGAAGGAAGGTATTCGTCACACATTCCGTTGGGCAGACACACCTAACAAGGAAGACATGATTGCCTCCATCTTCAAGTTCCTCGACACACAGAAATAATGGCTGAAAGCAACTTCGTAGATTACGTGAAGATATGCTGCCGTTCGGGTAAAGGCGGCAGAGGTTCAATGCACATGCATCGTGCCAAGTATGTTCCCAATGGCGGACCTGATGGTGGCGATGGTGGGCGAGGCGGTCATGTCTATCTGCGAGGCAACCACAACTACTGGACGCTGCTGCATCTTCGCTTCGAGCGTCACGTCTTTGCAGGACATGGTGGCAATGGAGGTCCAAGCGGAAGCACAGGAGCAGATGGCGAGGACCGCTACATCGATGTCCCTTGCGGCACTGTCGTTTATGATGCTGAAACAGGTGAATACATCTGCGATGTAACCGACGACGGACAGGTTGTGATGCTCCTCAAAGGCGGTCGAGGCGGCATGGGTAACAAGCACTTTGCCACCTCTACCAATCAGGCTCCTCGCTATGCTCAACCTGGCGAACCGATGATTGAACGTACTGTCATCCTAGAGCTAAAGTTGTTGGCAGACGTTGGACTCGTAGGCTTCCCGAATGCAGGAAAGAGTACGTTGCTGAGTTCTCTATCGAGTGCTCGTCCAAAGATTGCAGGCTATCCCTTCACCACCATGGAACCGTCGCTTGGCATCGTGTCCTATCGTGACAATCAATCCTTTGTGATGGCCGACATTCCTGGCATCATCGAAGGCGCTTCAGAAGGCCGTGGCTTGGGACTTCGATTCCTGCGTCATATCGAACGCAACTCATTGTTACTCTTCATGATACCTGGTGATACGGACGATATCAGGCATGAATATGAGGTGCTGCTTGGCGAACTGCGCAACTTCAATCCCGAGATGCTCGACAAGCAAAGGGTTCTTGCCATTACGAAGAGCGACCTCCTCGATGACGAACTGCAGGAGATGCTCTCGGAAGACCTGCCTGATGACCTGCCTCATGTCTTCATAAGTGCCATTACGGGCAATGGCTTGACAGAACTCAAAGACCTTCTTTGGACGGCGCTCAACAGCGAGAGCAACAAACTCGCAGCCATCACTCAGCAGGAGACCATCGTCCATCGCAATAAAGACCTCGCTGCTTTCCGTCAGGAACTGCTTGACGAGGGTGAGGACGAAGAGATAGAAATCCTTGATGACGATGCCATCGAGGATGCCGACGAGTTGGAGGACTTCATATATGACGAGGATGATGAAGGGTAACCTCATCATTTATAAGACTCCCTCCTGGCTTACAGCGTTCACGACAGGCAGAGACAGTGGGGTAGAGGCGCTTGGACTTCGGCTCGAGGACCTTGCTCTGCCACGTCAGGTTCACTCGGATAATGTCCTGTGGATGCAGGAAGCAGGGCGTCCCGAAGCAACAGATGCAGTCATCACAGACAAGCCAGGTCTCTGTGTTTGTGTGAAGACTGCCGATTGCATTCCTGTTCTTCTTTATGATACAAGGCAGCGCATCGTAGCAGCCATCCATGCGGGTTGGCGAGGCACAGTCAGCAGAATTGTTCAGAAGACCATCGAAAAGATGCATCCCAACAATTCGAAAGACCTTCACGCCATCATAGGTCCAGGCATCTCGCTCCTGCAATTTGAGGTTGGCGACGAGGTCTATGAGGCTTTCAAGGACGAAGCATTTCCGATGGAACGCATTGCCAAACGTTTTCCTTCAACCGATGGTGAACGCTGGCACATTGACCTCTGGGAAGCGAACCGTTGGCTTCTTGAACAGATGGGTGTCAGTGACATATATATAGAAGGTACGTGCACGCGCGCGTCAACAGACTTCTATAGTGCACGTCGCGAGACAATCAATACAGGGCGAAACTACAACGGAATCTTTATTAGTCCATAGTCCATAGTTAAGAGATGAACAGAATTTTACTTTGCCTGCTTCTACAATTTTTAATCTTCAATCTTCCATCTTCAATGGTATTGGCTCAGGATGGAACTCCTGACATTGACGAGTGGCAGGTGATGAAGGTTGCGGCAGCCAAAGACCCATTTGCTCATCGCAATCAGTTCACGATAAATTTTGCCAACTATACCGTCGAAGAGTGGTGTTATCCATTGCCTGGAGCCCGAGTGACCAGCCCGTATGGTGGTGAACGGCATCATGGAGGAACAGACATCAAGACCTTTGCAGGCGACACCACGAGGGCAGCCTTTCCTGGCGAGGTCATTCTCTCTGGTCCGCACTTTGCCTACGGAAACTGTGTCATCCTTCGGCATGCAAATGGACTGGAGACACTTTACAGTCACCACTCGCGTAATCTTGTAAAAGTAGGGCAGTGGTTGCAACCTGGAGACCCTGTTGGCTTAGAGGGCAGAACAGGCAGAGCCACTGGCGACCACCTCCACTTTGAGACGCGCGTCAAGGGTCAGGCTTTTGATTCGGCACGAATCTTCGACCACGAAAGCAACACCCTCATCCGACAAGTCTTCGTTGTCACGAAGCAGAAGAACGGCTCCTTGAAGTTCACATCACAAAGGGTAAAGTAACGCCCTATAGGGGAACATCAACTCCCCTATAGAGGAACATCAACTCCCCTATAGGGGAATGGCCAACGCCCTATAGGGGAACGACCAACGCCCTATAGGGCATTTGTCTGTCAATAGTTATTCTCCTTTCAGTTCGAAGTGCTGGAAGTCCTTGCAAGACGTCCAGTCGCCGCCCCACTCGAATCCTTCCTCGATGAAGAGCTTGTAGCAAAGGTCATCGTGGTCTATCTTGTAGGGGAAGGACTTTGTGCGGTCGCAATACTCCACAGCTGTGGCGGGCTGCACATAGCGAGTGCCGTCTTCACGGTCTTTGTAGTAGGGGTTGTAGAGCGTGTTGATGTCCACAGCCAGTCCGCGTGCGTGTTTCGAGAGCTTGCTGGTGCCGCTGATGGGGCGGTAGCAGAAGCACGACGAGTTGTTGTCGCGCATCTGTGTCTCGTCGTCTGCATCATAGACGTCGGGCAGGAGCATGCGCTGGATGGGGTATTTGGCTTCGAAGAGTTTACGCATGATGTTGCATACGGTACCAGCTATCAGATGGTTGCAAATCATCTCGCCGAGGTGTATCTGATTGTCGTAGTCCCAATGGAGTACCTTGATGTGCTGTAGGTCGTCGCGCCCTATGTAGGGGTTCTCCTTGTAGGTCTTTCCCTGCATGCTCTCCCACACCTCGTCGCTTATATCTCCGGTGGTGAAGCACATATCCAGCCCATAGGCGTCGACGGCTTCCTGCGAGACCACTGCCCCTGCTCGCCAGTCTATCAGGTACTCTGTTCCAGGTACGTATTTCTGGTCGGAATCGTCGCCAGACTCATCGTCATCATCATCGATAAGGCCGAAGGGGTTGCCTGTAGGCATCTGATTGTTTTCGGCCAACCAGTGTCCCCAGCCTGTGTTGGCGTGGAAGGCTGTTGCCATGTAGGAGTCGCCGAAGAAGAACTTGTTGTCCGTGTCGTCCTTCAGTTCCTGAGCGAAAGTTGTTTTGTCGACAAGTGTTACGGAGAGTGAGTAGGCATCGAGGAAATCTGGGCGATTGTTGACGTGTTCGTGAGCGATGAATGTATTGTTGAACGTCTGGCGGAGGTCTTTGCTGATGGCCAGGAGCTGGGCATCACCTGTCTCGCTTGCAAGACAGTCGGCATAGTCTGCGGCATCGAAAAGCGTTGCGCCCTGGAAAGGCTGATAGACCTTGCAAGCGGCACGGTCGATGGCTTCCCCCTGAGTGGGATAGATTTCGCGGATGCGGTTGCAGAGGCGGTCCATCTGCTCGTTGATGTTCTCGATGTCCAATGCTTTCATGAAGAAGAGGTCGCCGTTGCATATTTCCTCGCCCATCCTGTACTGGGCTTTCCAATCGTCCAGATTCGCGAACATCTGCTTTGTGGCAGCCTCGATGTCGGTGGTCTGCACCAAGCCCTTGACGAACTCGATGATGATGTGGCCCACGCTGGCCAGCACATGCTGCGAGCCGACATAGTAGTCGGTCAGGTTGCGCAGGGTGGTGAGCGACTCCAGGTTGCCCATCAGGCAGTTGTGAAAGTAAATCATCTGCGGATGCTTGATTTCGGATGCTTCAATGGCATTCTTGAACTCATACATGTTCATGCCTCTGCCATTGAAGCCCTCGTCGTAGAGCACGGCACGCGAGCCTGCAATGGGCTCCTTGTAGAAGTCGTGCTTGGCATTGAAGCCTGCACCGTGGCCGTAAAGCATGATGATATAGTTCTTGGCGGGTGCCGTTCTGGCAGCCCAGTTCAGTTGAGCGGTCAGGTTCTCCTGGCTGTAGAGCTGGAACTGCGATTTCTCCTCGAAGCATGCAGCGGTGCGCAGTTTCCTGAGGTCGGTCTCAGCCGTCAGTTCGAAGCGCAGCACTTCGTCCTCGTCGGCAAACCTGCCACGGAAGGGGTCTTGCTCCGTATGGTGCCCGTACTTGTAGAAGAAGAGCACACGCACCTTTTTCTGCCCTGCGAGCAGGGGCTTCACTCCTGCATAGACGTTCTCGATGATGTCGTCCATGTTACCGCCCGCGTGGCCGTAGATGAACAGCGTATAGTCTGCCAAATCTTCCGTAGGTGTTGGATTCGGAGTCGTGTTGTCGTTGTTGTCGCTGCACGATATGAGTGCGATTGTGCCGCAAAGAAGGATGGCAGCCAGCATCCAAAGGAGATTCTTTTTCATTGTCTTCTATTGTTATTATTGCAGTTTCACTTTGTAAAGGTACAATTATTTATTCGAAATAGGCAAGATTCCTTTAAATATTTCTAAGATTAATGTCTTAAATTAGACATAATGAGATACAAATGCCTCGAACTATTATATAAATATAAAAAAAAACGAGGCAAGAACTTTTTTAGTCCTTGCCTCGAATAATGCTAATTATGGTAACCTTGCGATTACTCTTCTACTGCTGCCTGCGCGGCGGCTAACGAGAACTGATTATCAGCACGTTACGGCAAATTTGGGAAACATTTGGGAAACATTATGAGCATGTACTGCACATTCTGCACCCGATTTCCTCAAAATATCCG
>ONSR01000029.1 GCA_900320565.1 uncultured Prevotellaceae bacterium | reverse complement strand
TCGACGAGGCGTGTTAAGTTTACCGAAAAAACAGGCCGTTTTTAGTCCCCAAACACATCTATATTGACCCTTTTCACCTGTTTGATGAAACAGGTCGATTTGTAACCTCTTGACATATAAGCTGATGCGGGAAAACGCTCAAAATGCGTTTTGGGGGTACTTAGGGTAGTCCGAGGCAAAAATAAGGCCTTAAATCGAGTCGATGTGGGAAAAATCTTGACAAAATCAAGGCTTCTGTGGATTGCGGTTCGATATAACTTCTCAACTTTCGAGTCGAGATGTGTCGCCTCACCTGTTTCCATGATTTACGTCAAGTAAAGCGTCAAGAATTTGCATATATAAGATTTTCCCCCTCTTGACCTGCGGTCGAGCTCCTTCTGCACTCGGAAATGAAAATGAAAAGAAAAATATTTTTCTTTTGCATTTCTCTCGTTTATTTCGTACCTTGACCTATGGCTTAGCCTATGGTCGAGCTACTTCTGCGCTCGGAAATATCCAAATAAATTTGGTATTTCGCTCGCTTATTCGTACCTTTGCAGTCGGAAACAAACAGACACAGCATATTTATGGACAATCAACGCTATATGATGCGCGGTGTGAGCGCTGCAAAAGAGGACGTTCACAACGCCATCAAGAACATCGACAAGGGTATCTTCCCGCAAGCTTTCTGCAAGATAATCCCCGACATCCTCGGTGGTGATCCGGAGTACTGCAACATCATGCATGCTGACGGGGCTGGCACGAAGTCGAGCCTCGCCTATATGTATTGGAAAGAGACGGGTGATTTGAGCGTTTGGAAAGGCATCGCTCAGGACGCGCTCATCATGAATACCGACGACCTGCTCTGCGTGGGCGCCGTCGATAACATCCTGGTTTCCTCCACGATAGGCCGCAACAAGATGCTCATCCCGGGTGAGGTAATATCGGCCATCATCAACGGCACCGACGAGCTCATGCAGGAGCTTCGCGACATGGGCATTGGCATCTATGGCACAGGCGGCGAGACAGCCGACGTGGGCGACCTCGTGAGGACCATCATCGTGGACAGCACCGTCACCTGCCGCATGAAGCGGAGCGATGTCATCAACAACGCCAACATCCGTCCTGGAGATGTGATCGTGGGTCTCTCGTCCTGTGGCCAAGCCACTTACGAGAAGGAATACAACGGCGGAATGGGCTCGAACGGACTCACCTCCGCCCGCCACGATGTCTTTGCCAAGTACCTTGCTGAGAAGTACCCCGAGAGCTACGACCACGCCGTCCCCGAGGAGCTTGTCTATAGCGGGAAGTATAAACTCATTGACCATTTGGCTACGCCCGAAGACTCGACCGCCGATAATGGTCAATGGTCAATGGTCAATGGTCAATGTTCTGTTGGCAAGCTCGTCCTCTCTCCAACGAGAACATATGCTCCAGTCGTGAGGAAGATGCTCGACGAGATGCGTCCTGCGATTCACGGCATGGTGCATTGCACAGGCGGAGCGCAGACGAAAGTGCTCCACTTCGTTGGCGAGAACTGCCGCGTCATCAAGGACAACATGTTCCCCGTGCCGCCGCTCTTCAAGATAATCCAAGAGTGTAGCGGCACAGACTGGGCCGAGATGTACAAAGTCTTCAACATGGGCCATCGCCTCGAGGTGTATGTCGCTCCAGAAGATGCCGAGAAGGTCATCAGCATCAGCAAGAGCTTCAATATTGATGCTCAAGTAGTTGGTCACATAGAAGAAGGCAAGAAGAGCCTCCTCATCAAGAGCGAATTCGGCGAATTTGAATACTAAAACAAGGAGTTATGGAATATATATTTTTAGCAGCACTGCTCGTCGTCATGTTCTTCGCCTGGCGGCAATTCTATCTCACACACAAGAAAAAGAACAAACATGGCAGAAAGTAATAGCCTATTAGATAAGCTCGACGGACTCGTCAGCCGCTTTGAGGAGGTCAGTACACTCATTACCGACCCTTCGGTCATAGCAGATCAGAAGCGATATGTCAAGCTGACCAAGGAATACAAGGACCTCGGCAAGATCGTCGAAGCAAGAAAGGAATACATCGGCTGCCTGCAAAACGTGGCAGACGCAAAGGAAATGCTCGCCATCGAGGAAGATGCCGAGACGAAGGAAATGCTGCGCGAAGAACTCTCCGAAAGCGAAAAGCGCATCCCCGAGCTTGAAGAAGAAATAAAACTTCTGCTCGTTCCTGCCGATCCCGAAGACGACAAGAACATCGTGCTCGAAATACGTGGCGGCACAGGAGGCGACGAGGCAGCACTCTTCGCGGGCGACCTCTTCCGCATGTACTCGAAGTTCTTCGAGATGAAAGGCTGGAAGATGGCTGTCAGCAGCTACAGCGAGGGAGCCGTCGGAGGTTATAAGGAAATCGTCTGCTCCGTGACGGGCGAAGGCGTTTATGGCATCATGAAGTACGAAAGCGGCGTGCATCGTGTGCAACGCGTGCCGGCCACGGAGACACAGGGACGTGTCCATACCTCCGCTGCCACCGTGGCCGTCCTGCCCGAGGCTGAGGAGTTCGATGTAGAGATTAACGAAGGCGCCATCAAGTGGGACACGTTCCGCTCGAGCGGCGCAGGCGGACAGAACGTCAACAAGGTGGAGTCCGGCGTCCGTGCCCGCTACATCTGGCGCAACCCCTTTACGAACCAGGACGAAGAGATTCTCGTGGAGTGTACCGAGACGCGCGACCAGCCGAAGAACAAGGAACGTGCTCTCGCCCGCCTCCGCACCTTCATCTACGACAAGGAGCATCAGAAGTACCTCGACGACATTGCCAGCCGACGCAAGACGATGGTCTCGACCGGCGACCGCTCGGCAAAGATTCGGACGTACAACTACCCGCAAGGCCGCATCACCGACCACCGCATCGGCTACACAATCTATAACCTGCCATCCTTCATGGACGGCAATATCCAGGACTGCATCGACCACTTGATTGTGGCAGAGAATGCAGAGAGACTAAAAGAATCTGAACTTTAAAAAATACAATACAATATGGGATTTTGGAATGATGTAAAGCAAGAATGGACTTGGGAAGGCTTCAAGGCCTCCATGCGCGAGGATTGGGACGGTCTGCTGGCTATCTTCCTGGCAGCGATGTCGACGAAACCCATGATGAGGTGGATGGGGATGGAAGACAGCGGCTGGCGGTTCTTCTTGATCTATGCGCTGATTGCCATCGCCTTCGTCGTCGTGATAGGATTTGCTAAAAGAACAATGAAAAGATACCACAGATGAACAGACAAGAACTCGTAGATAACATAAGAAGGAAGAAGAGCTTCCTTTGCGTCGGTCTTGACACCGACCTCCAGAAGGTTCCCGAGCATTTGCTCTCGGAGGCTGACCCGATATTCGCTTTCAACAAGGCAATCATTGATGCCACCGCGCCCTATTGTGTGGCTTACAAACCGAATCTGGCTTTCTACGAAGCGGCTGGCGTGAAAGGACTTATGGCTTTCGAGAAGACGGTCAAGTACTTGAAGCAGAACTATCCCGACCAATTCATCATTGCCGACGCTAAGCGGGGCGACATCGGCAACACCAGCCAGATGTATGCCCGCACGTTCTTCGGGGAGTACGACGTCGATGCGCTCACCGTCGCTCCCTATATGGGCGAGGATAGCGTGACGCCTTTCATACAAGGCTACGAGGGGAAGTGGGTCATCCTTCTCGCCCTGACAAGCAACAAAGGCTCGTTCGATTTCCAACTCACCGAAGACAAGGACGGCGAGCGACTCTTCGAGAAGGTTATCTGCAAGAGTCAGGAGTGGGGCAACGACGAGAACATGATGTACGTCGTAGGTGCCACGCGCGGCGAGATGTTCCGCGACATCCGCCGAGTTGCGCCGAATGCCTTCCTGCTTGTGCCTGGTGTAGGCGCTCAGGGTGGCAGCCTCGAAGAGGTTTGCAAGTACGGGATGATAGCCGACTGTGGTTTGCTGGTGAACAGCAGCCGCGCCATCATCTATGCCGACAATACAGAAAGCTTTGCGCAGGTTGCCGCAGAGAAGGCCAAAGAGATGGCCGACCAGATGGCGCAACTCCTTAATTAAATCTAAAGTCATGGAATTTACGGCACAAATGATAGCAGGGCTGATAGGGGGCACCATCATAGGCGATCCCGAAGCCAAGGTCAACAACTTCGCCAGGATAGAAGAGGGAAGGCCAGGCTGCATCAGCTTCCTGTATGATGACAAGTACGAGCGATACATTTACCAAACAGAGAGTAGCATCGTGCTCGTCAATGATAACTTCGAACCGAAGCAGGAGATAAAGGCAACGCTCATCAAGGTGCCTAATGCTCGTGAGGCTGTCGCTAAGCTTCTTCAAATCTATGAAAGCATGAAGCCCAAGCGTGAAGGCATCAGCGACCTTGCCTTCATTGACCCATCCGCAAAGATAGGCGAGAAGTGCTACATAGGGCCGTTCGTTGCTATAGCTGAAGGCGTGGAGATAGGCGATGGCTGCGTCCTGCATCCGCACGTCACGATAGGCAGGAACGCAAAGGTCGGAGCGAATACAGAGATATACAGCAACGCTGTTATCTATCACGATTGTAAGGTAGGCAATCGCTGTATCCTGCATGCTGGCTGTGTCATAGGTGCCGATGGTTTTGGCTTTGAGCCTACCGAAGAAGGTTATAAGAAGATACCTCAGATAGGCATCGCCATTATCGAGGATGATGTGGAGATAGGTGCCAATAGTTGTGTGGACAGAGCCGTCATGGGAGCAACTATAGTTCATCGTGGCGTAAAGATAGATAACTTGGTACAGATTGGCCATAATGGCGAAATAGGCAGCCATACAGTAATGTCGGCTCAAGTGGGCATCGCAGGCAGCACTAAGGTGGGCGAGTGGTGTATGTTTGGCGGACAAGTAGGCATTGCTGATCATGCAACAATTGCCAATCGTGTGATGGCAGGTGCACAGGCAGGCATTCCTAATAGTATTAAGAAAGAGGGTGCTGCAGTCCAAGGTACGCCTGCCATTGAAGGAAGAAACTTCTGGAAGAGCAGCGCTATCTTCAAGAACCTGCCGGATATGTGGGCAGACATGAATCAAATGAAGAAGGAAATAAAGATGCTTAAGGAACAGCTTAAAAACAAGCAGTAACCTCAAGACCATATAATAAGAAAGATGTTAAAACAGAATACACTCAAGGAAAGCTTCTCGCTCAGCGGTAAAGGCCTTCATACAGGACTCAAGCTGACAGTGACTTTCTTGCCTGCACCAGCAGGACATGGTTACAAGATACAGCGAGTAGATATGCCAGGGCAGCCCATTATGGATGCTGTGGCAGAGAATGTGGTCGATACGCAACGCGGTACTGTCCTTGGCAAGGGCGAGATGCGATGCAGCACAGTTGAACATGCTTTGGCTGCCCTTTATGCCATGGGCATCGACAACGTGCTGATGCAGGTCGATGGACCTGAGTTACCAATCCTTGACGGCAGTGCAGAGCTATTCGTTCGCGAAATACAACGTGTAGGCATAGCAGAGCAGGATGCTCCGAAAGACTATTACTATATCACCAAGAAGATGGAGTTTCGCGATGACAAGACAGGTGCTTGCATCACACTGCTTCCCGATGACGACTTCTCCATTACAAGCATGATTGTTTTCGACAGCAAGGTGCTCAGCAGCCAATTTGCCACACTCGACAGCATGGACAAGTTTGTCACAGAAGTTGCTGCAGCACGCACTTTCGTCTTCGTCCGTGAGATAGAGCAATTGCTATTGGCTGGTCTCATCAAAGGAGGCGACCTAGACAATGCCATTGTTATCTATGAGAAAAAGACAACGCAGGAGAACCTCGACAAACTTTGCAAGTTGACGGGCGCAGAGCATCACAATGCTAACGACCTCGGTTACATTCAGCACAAGCCTCTCGTATGGGACAATGAACCAGCTCGCCATAAGTTGCTCGACATTATAGGCGATATGGCTCTCATTGGTAAGCCCATTAAGGGACGCATCATTGCTACACGTCCGGGACATACGATAAATAATATGTTTGCCAGAATGATGCGTAAGGAGATACGCAAGCACGATGTGCAGGCTCCGAAGTATGACCCCAACCAGACACCTTTGATGGATGTGAATCAAATAAAGCAACTGTTGCCTCACCGCTATCCGATGCTCTTGGTCGATAAGGTCATGGACATAAAGGAAAACTATATCGTGGCTGTCAAGAATGTAACGAACGACGAGCCGTTCTTCCAAGGGCATTTCCCCGACGAACCTGTAATGCCTGGTGTCCTGCTGATAGAGGCTATGTCGCAGACAGGAGGCTTGTTTGTCCTCCACGATAAGCAGCCCAATACATACAGCACCTATATCCTGCGAATAGACAACGTCAAGTTCCGTCAGAAGGTTTCGCCAGGTGATACCTTGGTGTTCCGAGTGGAGACGGTAGCTCCTCTTCGCCACAATATAGGCACGATGCAGGGTTATGCTTTCATCGGAGAGAACTGTGTGGCAGAGGCAACCTTCACGGCTCAAGTAATTAATAATAAACAGTAAAGTTATGATAAGTCCTTTAGCATACATTCACCCAGATGCCGTTATTGGTGAGAATTGCGAGATAGGCCCGTTCTGCTATATAGATAAAGGTGTTGTCATAGGCGACAATAACATATTGATGAATAGCGTGACGGTACTCTACGGCGCCCGTATTGGTAATGGGAACATATTCTTCCCAGGCGCAGTCATCAGTGCCATTCCACAAGACCTTAAGTTCCGAGGCGAAGAGAGTACTGCAGAGATTGGTAATAACAACAAGATACGTGAGAATGTTACCATCAATCGGGGCACAGCTGCCAAGGGACGAACTATCGTCGGCAATGATAACTTGCTGATGGAAGGTGTGCATGTGGCTCACGACGCCATCGTGGGTAATGGCGTCATCATCGGGAACGGTACAAAATTGGCAGGCGAGATAACCATCGACGACTATGCCATTCTGAGCGCCAATGTGTTGATGCATCAGTTCTGCCGTGTAGGCAGTTACACGATGGTAGGCGGCGGTACACGTTTTTCACAGAATGTCTTGCCCTTCAGCCTTGTGGCTCGTGAGCCTGCATCATTCTGCGGATTGAATACCATCGGGCTTCGTCGCAGAGGTTTCGACCGCGACCTCATCAACAATATTCATATGGCTTATCAAATCATCTTGCAGGGAACAGGCAAGCTGAACGACCTCCTTGCCCGTGTGGAGCAGGAGATTCCCATGAGCCCCGAGATAGATTATATCCTCGACTTCATCCGCAACAGCGATCGAGGCTTCATTAGATAAACGACAGACTATGACACTCAAACTAACACTCTTCAGCCAAGAGAAAGACGACTTTGTCCGCGAGATACTTATCGATAGTGATGCCAAGTTCGCGGAATTGCATCAACTTATTCTGACAGACTGCAGCTACGATGAACATCAAAAGCAATGTTTCCTTATTTGTGATGAGGACTGGCGTGTCAAGCAACGCATTTGTCTTCAAGACACCGATGAGATGAGCTACGACCAGGACCTCAACCTGATGTCCGACACCAGCGTTGGCGACTTTCTCGAAGAGGAGGGACAGCGCTTGGCATATGTCTTCGATCCTGATGGCAAGCGTTTCTTCCTGATGGAACTTACGGAGAATGTATTCGGCAGGACAGAGAAGGTGGCTATCGTAAACCGCCGTCACGGTCAGCCTCCCCTGCAATCCCTCGTCGAGGAGGAAGAGCAAACGACAGAACAGACTGAGAACCCCGAGGAAATAGAAGAAGGTTTCTATGGCGACGAGGGTTATGAAGAGGAAGAACTCGACCTGGAAGGTTACGAGATAGACGAGTAATGACGTTATATGTCCTGTTAGGTCCTACGGCTGTCGGTAAGACAGAACTTGCCTTGCAGATAGCTGAGAAGCTCGGGAGCCCTATCCTGAACTGCGACAGTCGGCAGATATATCGTGGCATGGAGATAGGCACTGCGGCTCCTACAACAGAGCTGCAACGCATCAAGCATTACTTTGTTGGTACGCATGACATAGGCGATTATTACAGTGCTGCCCAATATGAGCAGGATGTTCTTTCGCTGATAGAAGAACTTCAGGCCAACCATCATTCCTTATTGCTTACGGGAGGCAGCATGATGTACCTTGATGCCGTATGCAACGGTATTGACGATATCCCGTCGGTCGATACAGAGGTTCGCCAGACATTGCGTAAGAGATTGACAGACGGAGACATTGACGAGATGCGTAGCGAACTGCGTCTGCTTGACCCCGAATATTATCACACAGCCGATACGCGCAACCCGAAGCGCGTTGTCCATGCTTTGGAAGTCTGTTATACTACGGGTCGCCCCTATTCTTCCTTCCTGACAAAAGAGCGCAAGCAGCGTCCTTTTCATATCGTCAAGATAGGGTTGAGGCGCGAGCGTCAAGAGCTTTTCGACCGCATCAACCGGCGTGTGGATGACATGATGGAAGCGGGATTGCTCGATGAGGCCCGCCGGCTCTATCATCTTCGGAACGAGAATGCGCTCAACACGGTAGGTTACAAGGAGCTGTTCCGTTACCTTGATGGCGAATGGGAGCTGCCTTTTGCAGTCGAGAAGATAAAGAAGAATACGCGAGATTATGCCAAGAAGCAGATGACTTGGTTTGCTCACGACAATGAGATAAAGTGGTTTCATCCCGACCAAAGGGAGGAAATATTTCAATTGCTAAAATAGAGAACGATGAACTTCAAAGCCTTTACAGTTTCGTTCAGAAACATTCTTCGCAAGATATATTCAGGTCCGTGGTACAAGAAGCTTGCCGTCTGGTTTGCGACCTTTGTGTTAGCCGTCATCCTGTTCTTCATGGCTGTCGATTGCAACTTCTGCTATCTCTTCGGACGCTCCCCTGGCTTCGCCGACATCAAAGACCCTGTCACCAACGAGGCGTCGGAGGTCTATACATGCGACAGCGTGCTGATGGGGCGCTACTTCAACGAGAACCGAACGCCTGTGACATACAAGGAGATATCACCCATCCTGATTCGTACGCTTATTGACACAGAAGATGAGCGTTTCTATCTGCACAACGGCATTGATGTCGTCGGCCTTTTCGCTGCAGGCAAGGACATTGTGCAGGGTCATGCACGCGGCGCCAGCACCATTACCCAGCAGCTGGCAAAGAACCTCTTCCGTGTCCGCACGAAGTATTCGACGGGCTTGCTCGGCCACATTCCTGGCATAAAGATTCTGGTGATGAAGGCCAAAGAGTGGATCGTGGCGTTGAAGCTCGAGTGGGTCTTCTCGAAGGAAGACATCCTGACGATGTATCTGAACACCGTCGACTTCGGCAGCAATGCCTATGGCATCAAGACGGCAGCACGAACTTATTTCGGTACGACGCCCGATGCACTTACCTACGAGCAGGCGGCAACGCTGGTGGGATTGCTCAAGGCGACCAGTTACTATAATCCCCGACTCAATCCCAAGAACAGCCTTCAGCGCCGGAACACGGTGATGCAGCTTGTCTATGACCATCATCACATCTTCTTCGACGGCAAAGAGGCAACACAGGAACAGCTGGACTCTCTGTTCGCTTTGCCCATTGCGATGCGGGTGCAGATTACGGAAAGCTACCAAGACGGCATGGCGCCTTACTTTCGGGAGGCCCTCAAGATATACATCGATTCCCTTTGCATTGCGGGGTATGTTCCGGGTTACGATGCCATCAACAAGCTCGACCTTGATGCCGACGGCCTGCGCATCTATACTTCTATCGACTCGCGGATGCAGGCTTATGCCGAGGCGGCTGTGATGAAGCAGATGCAGACCATACAGAAACGCTTCAACGAGCACTGGGGACGCACTAATCCCTGGCAGAATGCCCGTAGGCAGGAGATACCGAATTTTGCCGAGGACATAGCCCGACGCAGTGATTATGGCCGCTATCTCAAGGCAAAGTATCAGGGAAATGCCGATTCCATCGACTATTATCTCAACCTGCCGCATACGGTGCGCCTGTTCAGCTACGACGGTCCCGTGGAGCAGGAGATGAGCACCATCGACTCGGTCCGCTACATGCTTCGCTTTATGCACACAGGCTTTGTCGCCATCGAGCCTGACACCCGTTTCGTCCGCGCCTGGGTGGGCGACATCGATTTCCACAGCTGGCAGGTCGATAATGTGCGAGCCGTCCATCAGCCTGGCTCTACGTTCAAGCTCTTTGTCTATACCGAAGCGATGAATCAGGGACTGAATCCGATGGACCACCGGCTGGATGCTTATATATCCTACACAGATACGATTGCCGGCAAGCCTAAGGTCTGGGCCCCACACAACGCAAATGGTGTCTTCACTAACTGCGAGCTCTCACTCAAGAGTGCCTTTGCGATGAGTGTCAATACGGTGGCTGTCCGAGTGGGTATGGAGTGCGGTATTCACAATATTGCCAAGACGGCTTATGCGATGGGCATCAGGACGCCGCTTCAGGAGACGCGGTCCCTCACGCTGGGCAGCAGCGAGGTCAACTTGTTGGAACTGGTGAACAGCTATTGTACGGTCGCCAACGACGGGCGATACAATATGCCGTTGCTGGTGGAACGCATCGAGGACTGCGACGGAAACCTCATCTATCAGGCTAAGAAAAAGGAGAAGAAAGCCATCCCGTATCGCTCCGCATACCTCATGCAGAAGATGCTCATGGGCGGACTCTCCGGCACTTCGAGCAGCCTGTGGCAGTATATCCGGCCTTTCTATGCCGACACCGAGTTCGGTGGCAAAACGGGAACCAGCAACAACCATGCCGATGCCTGGTTCGTTGGCGTCACCCCCGGCCTCGTGGGCGGCGCGTGGGTCGGCGGCGAGTACCCGAGCATCCACTTCCGCACAGGCCAGCTCGGCCAGGGAAGCAGAACGGCTCTCCCCATCTTCGGCGAGTTTATACGGAGCGTCCTGTCTGACGAGAAGTTCAGCCGCTACCGCATAAAGTTCCCGCCGGCCAAGGATTTGGACCCCCGCCTATGGACGGGCTACGGATATACCTACCAGCAGCCCGACACGACGTCTTACGATGATGGCTACTCCGAATCTGACGACGTCGAGGAGTCCGACCCCTCTCCCTCATCAGGGGAACAGCCTGCGGAAATGTCTTCGGCAGAGAAAAATTCCGAACAGACAGAAACGGGTGAGTAGGAGAGCACTACCTCCTTGCTCAATAAACAACAGGTCCTTGAAAAGCCCATAGTGAAGGGAGCTTCAACGCCCTATAGGGGAATGCTCAACGCCCTATAGGGGAATGACCAACGCCCTATAGGGGAGTAATCAACGCCCTATAGGGGATGTAATAAGGCAGCGTGCCACATCTTCCGATGCAGCACGCTGTTCTTGTTTCCGAGCTATGCTTTTCGGGGCAAAGGCTCGTGACAGGTCGTAGGGACTCCTACTTTTTCTTCGTGAGGTCGAGCACGCGGACAGCACGCAGTTTCAAGCCGGCACCATGGCCGAGGAAGCCGATGTGGCCCGTCTTGTTGAACATGCCCGGGTGATTGTGGTGGTCAACCGTGTAAGGATTGTTGTCGCTTCCGTCGGGAGCAACGTTGTGACCCTTGCAGGCCTCCTTGATGTCGCCATCGACGATGACTTCGCCATTAACCGTTACGGTGATGTGGTTGCCCTGAACTCGAATTTCTTCCTCGCTCCATTCGCCAAGAGGCTTGTGCTTGATGCGCTTTGCCGGGATGACACCATACACGCTGCCATGCACCTGATACTCGCGCAGACCGGCATAGATGGGGTCGTCGTGGTCCAGAATCTGCACCTCGCACATGCCGTCGTAGGCAGCATCGACGCCCATCGGGGTGCGGATGCCGACGCCATTGTTCACGCCAGGACGCAGGAAGCAGAACTCGAAGCGGAACACGAAATCACGGTATTCCTTCGCAGTGTAAAGGTTGCTCTCGTTGCCGTAGTTGGCTGTGACGTTGATGCAACCGTTGATGGGCACATAACCCACCTTGTTGCCCACGAAATTGTCGAGGTTCGTGCCGTCGAACAAGAGCTCGAATCCCTGCTTCTTCTCCTCGTCGGAGAGGACGTAAGGCTCAACGGGCTTCATCTCGGAAAGCTTCTGGCGGAGCGCATCCACAGCATAGCCGTCGTCGGCATCGCCAGTAGCCTTGAAGATGTTGATGCACTTCTCCAGGTTCTCCTTCACGACGTCATACTCGATGTCCTCAGTCGTCTTAGTAATAATCTCCTTGGCTGCTGTGGCAGCAGTATAGCCGAGTTCCTTGTCGTCGAGTTGCTTGGAGGCAAGCAGGAAAGCATTGCGGGTTGGAGTCCCTGCCAGTTTCGAGAGGATGTTCTTCTTGTCAGCTACCGTCTTGGCCAGTGCGAAGGCTTCTGTCAGCTTTGCAGAACGGTTGTCGAGGTTGCGTTCCTTGGTGTTTACAAGGTTGACGTAGCTCATCAGAGCCTTTGCGCTACCCTTCTTGGCTGCATCGAGGAGAGGCTTCGCGGCCTTGTAGTTCGTCGATGTTCCCAGGGCTTCGATGGCAGCTACACCGCCTATCTTCTCAAGTGCAGAGACCGAAGTGTCCGTTCCAGTTGCGGCGAGCAAAGGATAGAGACGCTCTTTGTTGGGGATTTTGGATGAGTTCAGGAAGCTGGCAATCTCTTGATATTGGTCTTCGGCAGACAGCATCTGCATGCATGCAGCAGCGGCCTTTTGCCACTTCGCCACGTTCTGAGCATCGTCGATGATAACCAAAGTGCCAAGCACACCTTTCGACATCTCCGGCTTCACCACACCAGGCATGGCATCGAGGGCAGCATCCTTGTATTCCTTACCTATGGCAAGTTTAAAAATCTCCTCAGCAGTTTCTGTGCAGCGACGTGCAGAGGCAAGCTTCATCAAAGAGACTTTCTTGTCACCCACTGCAGCTTTCAGGGGCTCCAGGATGTTCAACTTGCCCGGGAAAGAGCAGAGCGCACGGAAAGCCTCCGCATTGTTCTCGCCACCCAACTGATTGATGAGCACCTTCTGAGCCTCGTCTCCACCAATCTTGCCTAAGGCTTCGATGGCAGCTTTGGCAGGCTTGCCGCCCTGAGAGGCAACGCTGGAGAGCAAATCTTTCTGGCTTGCAATCTTATTGTCGCCGAGCCAATAGAGGACGTCACACTTGGCTTCTTCGCTGAGAGACTTGTATTTCTTGGTGACGCTGGCAGCCAGTTCGTCCGTAGCAAGACCTTTGGCAGTAGCGAACTTCAGTGCCTGCATACGCAAAGCATGGTCCTTGCTCTTCACACTCTTCACGATTTCCTTGCCAGCATTACTGCCGAGGCTGACCAGTTTGTCATAGGCTTTCGCATAGGGCGTCGAGGCTTTTGGAGCGACATAGGTAACATCCTCAGTCTTCGAGAGCAGGCGCAGTTCGTTCTCCAGGAATTGTTTCGCGTCCTTGTCGCTTTGTGCGGCGATGGCTTGCTTGAGGCCCTCGCGTACGTTTGCTGCCCAAGTCTCGTTCGTTCCGGCAAAGGCAACAGCTCCGTGAATAGCGTATTCCACCTTGGCATTAACGCGTTGTGCAGCAGGTTTCAGCATTGCGGCAAGCATTGTGATTGACTTCGGAGCAGCCGCAACCAGGGGTTGCATCTCATTATTGAAATCGGCCTGATTCTGTATGGGCACGAGTGCGAGCACATCCTGAACGATGGTCTCGGTAGCGCGATTGCGTGCATCCTGTGCCATAACAGGCAGGCAGAGCAACATCGCTGCTATAATAATATATAATGTACGTTTCATCTTTATTTACGATTTGACTATTAACGATTTACTATTTGTGGCACTCCCCCAAAGGGGGAGCGGAGAGGGGGCTTTTTAGATTAGCTTTGCCCATTCGCCACGCATTGGTTGATTGACGAGGCGGTTAGCTTCGTCATCATTGATGAACGTTTGCGTCTTCGGATCAAAGTGCAGGGTTCTGTTGAGGCGGAGTGCACAAACGCCAATGTTGACGATGGTTGCGCTGTGGTGACCATTGCTTTCGTTGAGAGCGAACTGACGTCGAGTGCGCACACACTCCAGGAAGTCTGTGTTGCGCTCCTCTGGGTCTGGAAGCTCGTTGATGATTTGCTGCACATTTGGAATAGTGCATTCGAAGCCCTTATAGACTTTGCCCTTCGGTCCTTCGATGTATGGAACCTTGCCTTTACTCTCGAAGCCTTCGCCCTCGAGGATAATCTGACAACCGTCGGCATAGGTGTATGTGATGTTCCTCCAAATGCCAACTGCATCGGGATGCTGCTGTGGAGCGTCAATCTCGACCTTGATGGGGAACTCATCATCCTTGCCGAGGATGTACTGCACGGGGTCGATGTAGTGCTGTCCCATGTCGGCCAAGCCGCCACCATCGTAGTCGAAGTAGCCACGGAAGGTCTGGTGAGTGCGATGGATATTGTAGGGCTTGTAGGGAGCCGGGCCGAGCCAGAGGTCGTAGTCGAGTTCCTTGGGAACCTGCTGAACCTCGAGGTTCTCCTTACCTACCCAGAAGAACTTCCAAGCGAAGCCTGTTGCGCCGGATATTCTAACTTTGAGAGGCCATCCGAGCAGGCCGCTGTCCACGAGTTTCTTCAGTGGCTTGACTTCTGTTCCGAGTCCGTAGAATGTGTCTTTAAAGCGGAACCAAGTGTTCAGGCGGAACACTCTTCCGTTGCGCTTCACTGCCTCTTCCACGCGTTTACCCTCGCCGATCGTACGCGTCATGGGTTTCTCGCAGAAGATGTCCTTACCTGCATTGGCAGCGATGACCGACATAAGTCCGTGCCAATGTGGTGGGGTGGCGATGTGGACGATATCGACATTCGGGTCGTTAATCAGGTCGCGGAAGTCATGATAAGACTTCAAGTCTTCTCCCCACTTCTGTTTTGCTGCACTGAGCGCCGAGTCGAGATGCTTCTGGTCCACGTCGCAGAGGGCAACGAGACGGCAGTTCTGGTCGCTGACAAAGTGTGAACTTGAGCGGCCAATACCGCCAACGCCAATCAAGCCTCGTGTCAATTGGTCGCTGGGAGCGATGTAATTGTTGTTGCCTCCCATTTTGCCCAAGACTTCTCGAGGCATAATGCTGAAGAGCGCCGCACCCGCTGCACCCTTCGTAATAAAGGAACGTCTGTTAAGTTTCATGGTTAATATTGTTATTTAGTTGCTAATTTCGACCCAAAATTAGCGGTTTTTCTCGAGACTACAAAACTTTAAGGGATAAAACTTAAGCTTGGAAGCGAAAGATTTTGTTGTGTGAGGAAATATATGTACCTTTGTGTCGAAAAGTGATGCGATGCAGATATGATGATGACTCTACCAGAGGATTTTGTTCGCCTAATGCACGAACATTATGACAAAGTTACGGCAGATTCGCTTTGCGAGGCGTTGGAAACGACGGATCCGGAAGTCTCCATTCGCCTGAATCCACGCAAAATCTCTGCCGAGGAGGCGTTGTCTCATAATCCTGACCTTGAGCCTGTGCCTTGGTGCCCTGATGCTTTCTACCTCAAGGAGCGCCCTGCTTTCACTTTCGACCCCTTGCTTCATGCCGGAGCCTACTATGTTCAGGAGGCTTCGTCGATGTATGTAGCCCAAGTTTTGAAGGGGCAAGGGGCAAGGAGCGAGGGGCAAGAGAATACCAACAACTTAAGCAAATCTCCTGCCCCATGCTCCTTGCCCCTTGCCCCTAACCCTTTGCTTGCCCTCGATCTCTGTGCCGCTCCTGGTGGCAAGAGCACGCTTCTGCAGAGCCTTTTGCCGGAGGGTTCGCTCTTGATAAGTAACGAACCGGTCGCCAAGCGCACCCAAGTCCTTGCAGAGAACATGCAGAAGTGGATGACAGGACTGCCCGAGTCGGCTCCTCAAAGCATAGTCACACAGAACTTTCCTGCAGAGTTCGGCGCTCTGACGGGTTGCGTGGATGTGCTCCTGACTGATGTTCCTTGCTCTGGCGAAGGCATGTTTCGTAAGGATGAGGATGCCAGACGGGAGTGGAGCTTGCAGAATGTGGCCATGTGTCAGCAGCGTCAGAGGGACATCCTGCAGGACATCTGGCACGTCTTGAAACCTGGCGGCTTGCTCATCTACAGCACTTGCACTTTCAATCGCTACGAAGATGAGGACAACACACGCTATTTTTGCGATGAATTGGGCGGTTTTTGCATCATGGAGCGACATTTTCTACCTGGTCGCGACCGCGGTGAAGGCTTCTATGTTGCCGCGATTCGGAAGGTTGGGGAATACGAGGAATCATCTCCTGAAGCCTTGCAAGATGCTGCGAAGAAAGTACGTCGTACCCTCAAGACGCTGTATGATTCGGCAAACGCGCCACAGCCAGAAGGTCCTCGCATCGAGTTGAGTTATGCCGAAGCCCTGCAGTATTTGCGTCGCGAAGCCCTTCGAGTGGAGGCTCCAAGAGGGCCTGTCACGCTTTGTTATCGTGGCTTCGTGCTCGGCCCGGGCAAAGGCGTGGGCAATCGCATCAATAATCTCTACCCGGAGCAGTGGCGCATCCGAACCACTTACACGACGCCTTTCTCCTTGCTCGAGATGTCGAATTGACAGGCTTCCCACGTTAAATCGACAAATTCCTCTCAGTCCTCCTGAAATTTCTCCATAGGAGGACTCCAGTACTCCCACGGGAAAACTCCAGTACTCCCACGGGAAAACTCCAGTACTCCCACGAGAAAACTCCAGTACTCCCACGGTGGTACTGCAGTACCCTCACGAGAAAACTCGAGCACCACCACGGTAAAACTCAAGTTCTCCTTAAGTGTAAAAAAAAACGGGACTGGCAGTCTTGACCGAGGAGAAGCACCAACTATGGCTGTTTCTCGTGGTGTAAGAGCCCATTTCTGCTGCGTTAAGAAGAATTTTTACGTTCATTCTTTGTCTATTTACAAAGAAAGTGTTAATTTTGCGGCTCATTCGTTTATATAAAAGGTTTGCTTATGGAGGCACACAATCATTTGGTAATCATGGCGGGCGGCGTAGGAAGTCGCTTCTGGCCTATGAGTACGCCGGAAAAGCCAAAGCAGTTCGTCGATGTCTTGGGCTGCGGAAGGACTCTCATCCAGCTGACGTTCGACCGCTTTAAGACAGTCGTTCCCGCTAAGAATATGTGGGTTGTTACGTCGGCTTCGTACCTTAACATCGTTCGTGAGCAACTGCCCGAGGTCCCCTGGAACCATGTTCTGCTGGAGCCTTGCCGCAGGAACACGGCTCCCTGCATTGCCTATGCCAGCTGGCGCATCAAGTCGCAAGACCCGAAAGCCAATGTCGTGGTGGCTCCAAGCGATGCTATCGTGATGGATGTTACCGAGTTTCAGCGTGTTGTTAACTCGTGCCTGAAGTTCGTGGCAGAGTCCGACGCGATGGTTACGCTTGGCATGAAGCCCACACGACCCGAGACAGGTTACGGCTATATCCAGGCCGACCTTTCCTTCTCGACAGCCCGAAACAGGGAGGTCTTCCGTGTGGATTCCTTCAAGGAAAAGCCCGACATAGACACAGCAAACCGTTATATCGAGAAGAATAACTTCTTCTGGAACGCCGGCATCTTCATCTGGAACATCGGCACGATTGTCAATGCTCTGCGAGTTTACCAGCCAACTTTGTCGAAGATATTCGAGGACTTGCTTCCCGTTTACGGCACAGCGAAGGAACAAGACGCAATAAACGAGGTCTTCCCTCAGTGCGAAAACATCTCCATCGACTATGCAATCATGGAGAAAGCCGAGGAGATTTATGTATTCCCCGCAAGCTTCGGATGGAGCGACCTTGGCACTTGGGGCTCACTCCACGAGAATACCGAGCGCGATATCTACGGCAACGCACTCATCGGCGACAACATAGACGTCTATGAAACCACGAATTGCATCGTTCATGCAACGCAAGAAAAGCGTGTCGTAGTGCAGGGTTTGGACGGCTTCATCGTGGCAGAGTGTGACGATACGCTGCTCATCTGTCGTCTTTCCGATGAGCAACGCATCAAACAATTCAGCGAAAACAAATAAACTACATAGCAATGGATAGAAAAGTTGCCCTGATAACAGGTGTAACAGGACAGGACGGCTCATACCTGAGCGAGTTCCTGCTGGAGAAAGGTTACGAGGTGCATGGCATCATTCGCCGTTCCTCGGTTGACTTCCGCGAACGCATCGCTCATCTGGAAGGCAAGCCGCATTTCCATCTTCACTATGCCGACATGAGCGACTCGATGTCCCTCGTCAAGTTGGTCGGCTTGGTGCAACCTACAGAGATATACAATCTGGCAGCTCAAAGCCACGTTCAAGTCAGCTTCGATGCCCCAGAGTTTACGGCAGATGTCGATGCTGTGGGCGTTCTCAGAGTGCTCGAAGCCGTACGAACCAACCATCTGGAGAAGACGTGTAAGATCTATCAGGCTTCGACTTCGGAACTTTATGGCAAGGTGGAAGAAGTGCCGCAGAACGAGAATACACCTTTCCATCCTTACAGTCCCTATGCCGTCGCCAAGCTCTACGGCTTTTGGATTGTGAAGGAATACCGTGAGGCGTATGGCATGTTCTGCTGCTCCGGCATCCTCTTCAACCATGAGAGTGAGCGCAGAGGGGAGACTTTCGTAACCCGCAAGATTACCCTCGCTGCAGCTCGTATCGCTCAGGGTAAGCAGGAGAAGCTCTATTTGGGCAACCTCGACAGCCTTCGCGACTGGGGTTATGCCAAGGATTATGTGGAATGTATGTGGCTCATCCTGCAGCACGAGACACCCGAAGACTTCGTCATCGCTACAGGTGTTCAGCACTCGGTCCGCGAGTTTACAGACCTCGCATTCCGCCACGTCGGCATAGAACTCAAGTTTGAAGGGCAGGGCATCAACGAGAAAGGCATCTGCGTGAAAGGCCCCGCCGAGTTGGTTGGCAAGACGCTTGTCGAGGTGAGCGAGGACTTCTATCGTCCCACAGACGTAGTAAACCTCTGGGGCGACCCGACGAAAGCGAAGGCAAAGCTTGGTTGGAACCCCGCAAAGACCACGTTTGAACAGCTCGTCAAACTGATGGTGGACCACGACATGGCTAAGGTCGCAGGCGAAGGCGCCGCAGCAAAAGTAAGAATGAACCTCGCCGAATACCTCGAAAAGGGAGTTGTTAAATGATTGAGAAAAACGCTAAAATCTACGTTGCAGGGCATCATGGTTTGGTCGGCTCTGCCATTTGGAACAACCTTCTGCAGCGTGGCTATACCAATTTGATAGGTCGCAGTCACAAGGAACTCGACCTTCTTGACCCCATTCAGGTAAAGAAGTTCTTCGACGAGGAACAGCCTGATGCTGTGGTTCTTGCTGCTGCACACGTCGGAGGAATAATGGCAAACCTCCAATATCGCGCGGACTTCATCTATCAGAACCTGCAGATACAGCAGAATGTTATTGGCGAGAGTTGGAAACATGGCGTGAAGAAGTTGCTCTTCCTGGGCAGCACATGCATCTATCCGGGCGAGGCTCCGCAGCCGATGCCCGAGGATTGTCTGCTCACGAGCCCGCTCGAATACACCAACGAGCCGTATGCCATCGCCAAGATTGCCGGCCTGAAGATGTGCGAGAGCTTCAATATCCAGTACGGCACGAACTATATTGCTGTGATGCCCACCAACCTTTATGGGCCCAACGACAACTTCCATCTCGAGAATAGTCACGTGCTGCCTGCCATGATTCGCAAGATATACTTGGCACACCTGCTTGAGAATAACGATTGGGAAAGCGTTCGTCGTGACATCGCATTGCGTCCTGTCTCGATGAAATCGACCAAAATGCGCGTCGATGGCGACTCGTCGGAGCAGGACATCCTTACTGTTTTAGCGAGCTACGGCATTGCCCCCGGAAAGGTGACACTCTGGGGAACTGGGGCACCGATGCGTGAGTTCTTGTGGAGCGAAGAGATGGCCGACGCTAGTGTTCACTGCCTGCTCAATGTCGATTGGAAGGATGTGACGGAGAAGACGAAATTCCGCGTAAATCGCGATGGAATCGAGGAAATTCGCAACTGCCACATCAATGTTGGCACAGGAAAGCAGCTCAGCATCAAGGAGTGCGCGGAGAAGATTGTCAGGGAGATTGGCTTCCGAGGTCAATTGCTGTGGGACAAGACCAAACCCGACGGCACTATGCTCAAACTTACCGATGTCAGCAAGCTCCACAAGCTTGGTTGGCACCACACAATCGAGATAGATGAAGGCATCCATCGCCTCTTCGCGTGGTACAAGCAGGGCATTTGCATTAATCACAAATCTGCAGAATAATGAAACGGATAGCATTTCTCTTCCTCCTTTCTGTCATAGCTTTTCATGTCTCGGCACAAGGTTTGAAGGACGTTTTCAAGAAGGATTTCCTCATGGGTGTCTCGCTGAGTGGACGAAATGTACGTATTCCGGCAGAGCAAGACCTTATCCGTCAGCAGTTCAACAGCGTGACTTGCGAGAACGCCATGAAGCCTGGTTCGCTTCATCCTTCACCCGATGTTTGGCGATGGGAAGAGGCGGATCGCATCGCTAACTTCTGTAGGGAGAACGGCATCAAGATGCGAGGCCATTGTCTCGTCTGGCATAATCAGTTCTCGGACTGGATGTTTTACGATGAAATGGGCAATTTCGTCGATAAAGAGACCTTTTATGCTCGCCTCAAGGAACACATCCAAACGGTCATGAATCGCTACAAAGATGTTATTTATGCTTGGGATGTTGTGAACGAGGCGATGTCTGACGGAGGTCCGAACCCCTATCGCGAGTCCAAACTCTATCAGCTTTGTGGCGACGAATTCATTGCCAAAGCATTCCATTTTGCACGCGAAGCCGACCCGAAAGCCATTCTGTTCTATAACGATTATAACGAGTGTAACCCTCGCAAGAGCCGCAACATCTACAATATGGTGCTGAAGATGCGTGCGGCGGGCGTCCCCATCGATGGTATCGGAATGCAGGGTCATTACAACATCTTCGGGCCAAGTGTAAAGGAACTTGAGGAAGCTTTGTCCCTTTATGCACCCCTCGTGGAGCACATTCACGTGACAGAACTTGATGTTCGGGCAAGCGAGGAGATGGGCGGACAGTTGAAGTTCGACCGAGAAGGCATTGCGATGTCCGACACCATTCAGGCTCTTCATACCCGGCAATACGAGCGTCTGTTCAAGACCTTCCAGAAGTATCGCGACAAGATAGACTGCGTGACCTTCTGGAACCTGCACGACGGCTGCTCATGGCTCGGCGAGAAGAACCATCCGCTCCTCTTCGACAAAGCCCTCCAGCCCAAGCCTGCCTACTATCGTCTCGTGGGGAAAGAGTAAGCTCAGGGCAGAGGCAAGAAAAACTCAAATAGCATCACACCTCAAACAGGTATGCCAATTCGTTCGATAAGGTATGCCAATTTATACGGTGAGGTATACCTATTTATATAATTAAGCACATCTGATTTGGCGACCAGGCGTGCTTTTTTTTCTTTTTCTCTTGCAAGGTTGCATAAATAGTCGTATCTTTGCATCGCAAATGGTGATACTCGAACCCCCTGTTCCTCCCTTTAGGAGGAGAAAAAGGGAGTAGGGTAGAGAGGGAATCCGGTGCGATGCCGGAGCAGTGCCCGCTACTGTATTTGCCTTCTTAGTGCAGCGCATGCATGTCACTGGGACATCATCCTGGGAAGACGCGCTGCCGGGCAAGAGCCAGGAAACCTGCCATTTCGCATAACATAACAAGCATCCTCGGGACAAGGATGACAGAATAATAATGAAGTTAAAAGAGGGAGTTAAAAGAGGAATTAGCTCGCTACAATCGTTGGAGTGTACGTGGACGACGGCTTTCCCTGCGAAAGTTGTATCGTTATGTGCTTTGTCCAATGTGATGAGGAATTACTATCTGCAAGCGATTCTGGCTATCGTATTGGTACTTGCTGTGACAGCAAGTGCCAGTGCGCAGAATCCAACAGACAGCATAAAGCAGTTGCACGAGGTGACCGTCACGTCGAAGCAACCCGTTCGCACTATCGCGACGTCGCAAACATTGAGCGGTGCCGACCTGCAAGCCTTGAGTACTACGTCGGTTGCCGATGCCTTGAAGTACTTCGCAGGCGTTCAGATTAAGGATTATGGCGGGCTTGGTGGACTGAAGACCATCAATGTCCGTTCGCTCGGAGCGCAGCATGTGGGTGTTTACGTCGATGGAATTCGCCTGACGAATGCGCAGAACGGAACCGTTGACCTTGGCAAGTTCTCTCTCTCCTCCATGGAGACTGTGTCGCTTTATAACGCCAACAAACTCGATTATTGCCAGTCGGCCAGCGAATATGCCTCGGGTGCGACGGTTTATCTGCAGACCAAGAGGCCCACTCACGACTCGCTTTCAGTGCAACTTCGCAACGCTTCGTTCCATACTTGGATGGCAAAAGTGAACGGACAATTCTCGTGGAAAGGCTGGCAGGGCTTTGTTGACGGAGAGTATTGCACGAGTCGAGGCGACTATCCCTTCCGCTATCATTCAGAATATGAGGACACCGTGGGACGCCGTGCCAACAGTGACATTCGCTATGGTCGCGTGGAGGCTGCGCTGTTCAGGGGTGGCTTCTCGTCGCACATCTACTATTACGATTCCGAACGCGGCTGCCCGGGCGGCATCGTCAGGCGTTTGAGCGACAAGTACACGAACGTGGGCCGGGAGTGGGACCGCGACTTCTTTGTGCAAGCGAGCTACCAAGCCCAGCCCTTCGAATGGTTCCGCTACAAGGCAAATGCCAAGTACACCAACGAGTATCTCCGTTATTGCACGAAGTATCCGGAGAATCAAAACACCGCACGAGTCGATAATCATTACCGTCAGCAGGACGCTTATGGAGCCCTTTGTGCTGCTTTCATGCCCTGGATCTGGCTAACGCTCTCTACGAGTTACGACATCAGATACAGCATTATGAAAGCCGACCTGAAGCGGTTCGAGGACGTAAAGCGTGTGGATCAGAAGCTTGTCTTTGCCGCTCAGGCTAACTGGAAAGGCATACAAGTTGCAGCATCTGCACTTCATCAACGCTATTCCGACTGGACTTTCGTGCAGGCAGGAGCTGCCGACCCGCTGGACAGATGGACGCCCGCGGTGTCGTTGGCTTACACATTCTACGGGGTGACTGTTCGCGCTTGGTACAAGGAAATCTTCCGCGCTCCGACCCTCAACGACCTTTATTACACGCAGGTTGGCAATCGCAACTTGAAGCCCGAGGACACCAAGCAGCTGAATCTTGGTGTGGAATACCATTGGAACAGCGGACGCAAGTCAATGGTCAATGGTCAATGGTCAATGGACATTCAAGCCGACATCTATCGGAACAAGATAGAGAACCGCATTGTCTGCCTGCCGCTCAAGGGCACATACACCTGGTCGATGATGAACTACGGCTACACCTTCTGCCGAGGATTGAACGCGACGCTCAAGGGACACTACCATTCGAAACAGTGGAACGTCTCGCTCCTTTCGTCGATTACCTGGCAGAGGGACGTCGACCGGACCGATCCGACTGACGAAGACATGTATGACAAGCCGATATGTTACTCGCCCACCTTCTCCTCCGGGCTCACGGGCATAGTAGGTTGGCGGGCGCTTCAGTTCACCACATCGTATCTTTACGTTGGCGAAAGGATGTGGAGCAAAGCAGATCCTGAGGACATTCTGGAGCCCTACCACAATGTTGACATGAAGCTTTCCTACACCCATAACATAAGAAAAATATCGCTGGGACTGTGCTTGGAGGTCTGCGACGTACTTGATATCCAGTACGAACACCTGCCTCGCTATCCGATGCCCGGTCGTAACTATAAAATCACACTATCTTTCGGAATATGAAACGACTCATTACACTTATCGCCCTTACATTATTTATATATAACACGCGTGCGCAGGAGAGGCTCATCCTCCTGAACGAAGGCATGTGGCAGGCAGACAACGGACGAGTCAGCTACTTTGAGGATGGCTCGATTCTCAGCAATCAATGGTTCCGCGAAAAGAACGGCTATAAGATTGGCGACACACCGAATGACATCATTCAGGTGGGCGACAATCTCATCGCCATTGCCATCAACTGGTCGAACATCGTGCAGTTCATCCGTCCGGACGGCACCGCTGTGGCTGCTACGGAAGACATTCCCAACAATCGTCGCCTGTGTAGTGACGGCAGATACGTCTATGTGTCGAGCTACGGACACGAGTGCGAGACCATCGGCGGCACGGTGTATTTCGACAAAGGCTATGTTGCGAAGATTGACATCAGCAACTTCAAGGTCGTCGCTACCTGCGAGGTCGGCTACGAGCCCGAGGGCATAGCGCTCTACAAAGGACGCCTCTTCGTGGCAAACACCGGCGGTTATGCTGAACAGGAGGGCGATCATGAGTTCGAAACGACGGTTAGTATTATTGATACCGCCACGATGACTGTGGAGAAGACCGTCGATACGGGCGTTCCCAACCTGTATGGCGAGATGTCGCAAAGCGACCGCTATCTGTGTATCAACTCGCCTGGCGACTACTACGAGATTGACCCCTGCGGCCTGATCTTCGATTGTGAGAAGGCCCTTCAGGACGAGAAGTGCGTCGTTGTCTTCAACTATCCCGTCACTTACAACACGACGACACTCGACGGCAAGTTCCTTGCAATTGGCTCTGCATTCTCCTATCTCACTGGAGAATACGAGTTCTCCCAGCTCACCATCAACCCCGAAATGGTGATTCAGACTGATGGGGAGAGCGGAATCGAGGAGTCGCTCCCGGGCACTTTGCAGGTCGACTTCGCGAACATGACGCAGCCTTATGGCATCTACGTCAACCCTTACACGGGCTACATCTACGGCACCGATGCCGGTTCCTTCGACGGTTCCGGCTCCCTCTACCAGTGGTCGCCAGAAGGTGAGCTGCTTGGCACGCACAAAGTCTATATCAATCCCGGCCACTTCCTCGCTTTGCCCCCAGACGATTGGGCAAATGGAATTAAAGGCCTTAATACAGCTAAAGACTCTAAAGACCCTAAAGGTTTCTACGACCTCAGCGGCCGCAAGATGCCTCTTCCAACTCCTGGCAGGTCGGGCATATACATCAAATCAGGCAAGAAAATACTATACAATTCCCAACTCCGGCAGTGAAGTTCATTAAATAGTCATGATTATTTAATTAAATGTTCATGAATCTATAATTAAATATTCATGACTATTTAACGAACTAAGCCTGTCAAGTCGAGCAACGAGGCCTTTCGGGGCGGGCAACACAGGCTGCAGAAAGAATCGATAAACAATATCAAATATAATTAACCCTTTTATTAACAAACAACATTTATCATGAAAAGATCATTATTCTCATTGGCTCTTTGTCTGGCAGCAATGCTTGTCAGCGCACAGAGCTACGAGGTGAGGACTCTCACCTTCGAGGACGCCGACTATCGTGGCTCAGGCAACGTGGTGGGTGGAAACGATTGGTCGTCGCTCATTGATGATGCCGA
>ONSR01000116.1 GCA_900320565.1 uncultured Prevotellaceae bacterium | reverse complement strand
CTCTGGTAGCTGGTGGCGACAGGGATGATGTGGTTCATGGAGAGGTCGCCAAGCACACGGGCTTCTATCTGAATCTTCTTCGTGTAGGTCTCCCACTTCACTTCGTTTCGAGCCTCCAGTTCCTTCTTGGTCATCACGCCAAGGCTCTCGAACATCTGGATGCTTTCCTTGTCGAGATAACGCTCGAAGATGACGGGGCAGGAGGTCTCTGTGTCGAGGCCACGACGGGCGGCTTCTGCCTTCCACTCGTCGCTATAGCCGTTGCCGTCGAAGCGGATGGGCTTGCAAGTCTTGATGTCCTCGCGAAGGACGTCGATGATGGCGTGGTACTTAGGCGAATGGCCGGAGCCTTCTGAGTACTCAGATTTCTTGGAGTAATCTGAAATCTTTTCATCTACGCGCTTCTTGAAGCTTGCAAGAGCCTCGGCGACGGCACTATTGAGCGTTATCATCGCGCTGGCGCAGTTCGCTTCGCTGCCCACGGCTCGGAACTCGAAGCGGTTCCCTGTGAAGGCAAACGGGCTGGTGCGGTTGCGGTCGGTATTGTCGATGAGCAACTCAGGAATCTCAGGAATGTCGAGCTTCATGCCCTGCTTACCGTCCATGGAGAAGAGGTCTTCCTTGTCGGCTTTCTCGATGTGGTCGAGCAGTTCGGAGAGCTGCTTTCCGAGGAAGGAGCTGATGATGGCTGGCGGTGCCTCGTTCGCTCCGAGACGATGGGCGTTGGTGGCCGACATGATGCTGGCCTTCAGCAGTCCGTTGTGCTTATAGACACCCATCAGCGTCTCGACGATGAAGGTGGCGAAGCGCAGGTTCTGTTCTGCTGTCTTGCCGGGAGCGTGGAGCAGCACGCCTGTATCGGTCGAGAGGCTCCAGTTGTTGTGCTTGCCCGAGCCGTTGATGCCTGCGAAGGGCTTTTCATGCAGCAGAGCGCGGAAGCCATGCTTGCGGGCCACGCGCTTCATGAGCGACATGAGCAGCATGTTGTGATCAACAGCGAGGTTCGTGTCCTCGAAGATAGGAGCCACCTCAAACTGGTTGGGAGCCACCTCGTTATGACGCGTCTTCACGGGGATGCCGAGCATCAGAGCCTGTATCTCGAGGTCGCGCATAAAGGCTGCCACACGCTCGGGAATAGAGCCGAAGTAGTGGTCGTCCATCTGCTGGTTCTTGGCCGAGTCGTGTCCCATCAAGGTCCTGCCAGTCAGCAGGAGGTCGGGACGAGCGGCATAGAGTCCTTCATCCACGAGGAAGTATTCCTGCTCCCAGCCGAGATTGCTCGTCACCTTCTTCACAGCCGGGTCGAAGTAGTGGCAAACCTCTGTTGCAGCCACGTTGACGGCTTTCAGGGCACGCAGCAAGGGTGCTTTGTAGTCGAGCGACTCGCCGCTATACGAAATGAATACTGTAGGGATGATGAGCGTGTCGTCGATGATGAAGACAGGGCTTGTAGGGTCCCAAGCCGAGTAGCCGCGAGCCTCGAAGGTGCTCCTTATGCCTCCAGAGGGGAACGACGAGGCGTCGGGTTCCTGCTGAACGAGCAACTTGCCGCTGAACTCCTCAATCATGCCGCCTTTACCATCGTGCTCGATGAACGAGTCGTGCTTCTCGGCTGTGCCTTCCGTGAGGGGCTGGAACCAATGCGTATAGTGCGTCACGCCGTTCTCTTTTGCCCACGCCATCATGCCGGCAGCCACGGCATCCGCCACCTGGCGGTCGAGGCGAGCGCCATTGTCGATGACATCTACCATCTTATCATAAACGTCCTTCGGCAGGTACTTGTACATCTTCTCGCGGTTGAAGACGTGCTTGCCAAAGTACTCGCAAGGTCTTTCACTTGGTGCTTTTACGTCAAGAGGCTTCTTCTTGAACGCCTCGCCGACAACCTGAAATCTCAAATCGTTTGCCATAATCTTGTTTTGTTAAAGGGTGAATGATTATTGTTTACTTAAGTATTCGTTAACTCGTTTAGCCGTCTGAAGTCCTGATGCAATGGCTCTCACCACAAGCGAAGCGCCATTAGCAGCATCACCACAGACGAAGACATTCTCAGGGTACTCGGGATGTTCGGGCTTAAGGAAGCCCATCGCCAGCAGGACAAGGTCGGCCTTGATGATTTCCGGC
>ONSR01000078.1 GCA_900320565.1 uncultured Prevotellaceae bacterium | reverse complement strand
AGGCGACTTCTCCCTCCCAATAGAGGAGGTCATCTTCCGAGATGAGGTTGAGGTCGGCCAACATATTGGTGAGGTCGGATACGCTATAGGCTGCATTCATCATCTCGATGTATGCTTTGCGACATGCGAATACTTCATTGAAGAGGTCGGAGAATGTGTTGATGAGTTCCATCTTGCTCGCGCCAGTGGTAGCCTCCTCGACGGCATCAATGGCATTTGCGAGTCGAGTCTTCAGGTCTTCGGACATATTGGGATACTCAGTGTAGCTATTCTCGTCCCAGATGAAGTCTCGGATGGCAATGGCACGATTGCAGTATCCATCGAGTATGTCGGTGAGGTCTTCGCTGGCTTCGTCTGCTGTGCCGAGATAAACGATATGCATGTCGTTGAATGGCAACCAGTCTAATGCCAGGCCGGTACCGAGTCCGCGAACGCCTACGGTCAGAGAGCCGTCGGTAACTTCTGCTGCACAGTAGTTCTTGTAGCGGCCGCTGTTGAATGCATACGAGCAGCCGTTTCTGCTGGTGGGTACATAGCCATAACCGAAGTCTCCGTCGTAGATCTTGTCATCTTTGAGATAACAGTTGACTAAGTCCTCTGCTTGATCCTCGGGGATGAGGTCTTCACCTGGAGCCATGACATAGTTCACGGTGTTGTTTATGAAGACCTGACCTGCATAGAAACTCAACTGTGGGTTGTCATTTGCGCTGAACAAGGCGTTAGTCGTTGTCATGTAGATGCCGTTGGGCAGACCTGAAACGGTCTGTGAGACGCTGAATGCTCCCTTGCCGTATCCGTGCACGATGGGCATCACATCAAGAACGCCACCTGTTTGGAGCTTGACGCTTGCGTCGTTCTCTGTTGTCCAGCCCTCAAAGCCGTTGGCAAAGGACGTGTTGACGAAGAAGCGTGAAATCTCGACACCTGGAACGATACCGTCGGTTGCAATGGCTGCGTCGAGCAGGCTTCTTACAAATGCGATTTCGGCATCGATGCCGTCGTTGTCGAGGTTGCCGTTCTCCATGATGTATGGATAGCTGCCGTTGGGATAGGTTTCGTCGCCAGCCTCATAGCTGCCGTTATTGAGGTAGTCGAGCAGAGTGCTTGTTGCGTCGCCTGCAAGATGATTATCCTGAATGTAGGTAGCAGCTGCTTCGCAAGCCTCTTTGTACTCTTCATACTTGGCAGCGGATGCCTTGATGGCTTTCTTTGTATCGGATGCTGCCTTGTAGGCCTCAAAGAATTCTTCGAAGGACTCAATGCTCTTCCAGGTCTGGATGGCGTCTAAGTATTCGTCGATAAGTACTTTGTATGCAACCAAGTTGTCATCCTCAGCGAACTCAGTCTCTGCGTCAATGATGGCATTACGGAAGCCATAGAAGTCTTCGAAGTTGATGCATTCGTAGCTGCCGTCGCCAGTCATGAAGACGGTGCCTTCATTGCCGTAAGGTACGGGATAGTATTGGTCTTCGAGAACCTGATGCCAAGCGACATCGACGAATGATTCTTCGTTGAGCAGCCAGCATACCTCGCCGCTTCCGAGTTGGTCGTCGTCAACCTCCACAGGTGTCTCGCCGTTTGCTTTGCCGCCACTTCCTGTGCCGTTGAAGTAGTCGCCCTTATAGTAGCAGTTTGCAAAGGTAGAGTTGTTGCCATTGAGTGCGCCGAAGAACTGGCCGAACTTTTCTTCTTTGGCGTTGACAGTGCCAATGGACAAGCAGTTCTTGATGTTGACCCTTGCACTATTGCAGTAGCCTACGATGCCGCCGAAAGTACAGCCGCCGGGTACGGGGTTGAGGTTGAGGACTTCACCGTCGAACAGACAGTTGACGATGTCCACGATGTTGTTGGCGTTGCTGTTCGCATAGCCCAGCATGCCGCCATAGTTGCCGCCGCCGCCTGCATCGTTGCCGTCGAGTGTGCCGGAGTAGGTGCAGTTCTCGATGGTGGTCTTCCAATTTGCGTTATCGACTTGAGCACAGCCCAGGATGCCTCCCTGTCTGCCGCCTGCGCTTGTGTTGTTGATGTTCACAAAGCTATGGACGTTGCGGATTGTCGGGTTGATGTCGCGGGAGTATGCTGCCACGCCGCCTGCATATTGGAATCTGATGTTGTACGTTCCGTAGATGTCGAAGTTCTCGATGATGCAGTTTGACGAGATGACGCCGAACAGGCCGAACCAGTTTTGCTTGGAGGTAGCGTTGAGGTTCTTGATGGTGTGTCCCTGTCCGTCGAAGTGTCCCTGATAGCCAGCATTGCCTGTGCCTCTGGTGCCCCCCCAGTCGCCGATGGGCGTCCAATCAATTTCGGGAGTGATATCTTCAGCGCTCTCGGGCATGAGGTCTGCGAAGTCGATGTCGGCGGTGAGGATGGCATTGGCGGTGAGTTCGCCGTAGTTCACCTTCTGCTCGAACCATGTGAGGTCTTTTGCTGTGCCAATCTCGTAGAAGCCGTTGGCATTGGGCGTCAGGTAATCAGCCTGGAACTCGTCGCATATTGTGCAATGGAAGTCAACGAAGTTGTGCTCGTGAGTAGGGAACGCATCGCCCAGTTCTGCTATTTCTTCGTCGGTGAGGGGTGTCTCCCAGAGAGCGACTTGTGAGATATAGGTGAGGTCGATCTTCTCGCCGTCTTCGTCGCAAAGCACATAGAAGCCAAAGGGCTGCATGATGTGACGCACGTTTTCATTGCCTTCTGCAATCTTCTGGCCGTTCAAATAGATGCGTGCCTTGCCGCTTTCGTTGCCTGTGTTGTAAGTGAATACAACGCGATTCCATTTGTTAGCCTCGATTTTGCCGGCATACTTAATGGAGCCGATGCCAACTTGACCCTTATTGGTGAAGAGGTCGCCGTCGTTTTGGTTGGTCTCGTCCATCTGGAGCAAGCCGTTGAAGGGCTGTGCGTCGGGCACCATGAAGTCCATGAGGATGGAGTAGGTTGTGGAGGTCTCTGCACCTTCAGCACGTGATACCTTCAGCGCTGAGGCTTTAGGCACTGCAATGGCCGGAACGCCGTCTGCGGGTCCGTCGGCAGTGACAATGCCAGCGTCGCTGACGTTTGAAACTGCGATGGTCTTGTTAGCCGGTATCACACAGGGTGTCATGGTTAAATTGCCAACCGAAGGAGCCATCAGGTCCTCGGTGTTGCTGAAAGTCCATTTGGCAGTAGGTTCAGGCGTTTGCGCCATAACTGCCACGCTTCCTCCTGCCAGACATACCAATGCAAGCAGGAGAATAGAAAGTAGTTTTCTTCTCATAAAAATAGTTGTTAAGTTAATAAAGCTTGGTTTCACAAATAGTTGTTTCGTAGTGCAAAAATACAAAAAAATAAATTCATAATTCATTATATGCGGTTTTTTTTCGAAATAAATACAAAATCGGAAGCAAATACAGTTTTGCGTGGGTTTGTCATTTTGTAAACGGATAGAGAGATGTTGCTTTCTTTTTGCTATTTATGCACACTATGAATAGTGCCAAAACTGGGCACAAATTACGCCGAATTTGGCAATCCTCTATAGGTCCTCTGCAAATGCACCATAGGGCGTTGGCAAATGCCCTATGGTGGGTTTGAGATTCCCCTATGTTATCTTTACGAAAAATCTATGTCGAAAAGTGTGCAAAAACAGGCGAAAACACCATGTTTTGCAATGTGGAGTTGTCAATTCGGCAGGTTGCGATGGACTAGGGCTTATGAATGGCGTAACATAACTATCTGTAACAGAAGCGCTTCCAAAATTCTTTCGATTTAAGCGCATTAAATCGAAAAAATGGCAAAAACTGTGGTCGAAGGTATTTTAAGCGATTCTGGAGCGTTTGCCCTAAATGGCAAGTGTAAGCAAAATTGTGTATTCGGTGACAATATGATATATGCGGCGTGATGCATATTTATACACAAAAATGAAAAACCATGAGTATAGAGCAGTTCATTTTGAACTTTTTTTCTTAACTTTGTGCCTTGAAACAAATCGAACCATACGATGAAGCGCATTTCTTCTCTCCTTACATTATTTATATGTGCGGCTGTTGCTTTGGCACAGTTCCAAACTCCTGTCACCTTCACCACTACGCAAAAGAAGGTCGCGGACGATGTCCTCGAGGTTGTCTTCCAAGGTACAGTTGATGCTGGCTGGCACGTTTACGGAACGGACATAGCCGATGGTGGTCCCACTCGGGCTGAGTTGACTCTGGAGACGCAAAAGGGTGTGAAGCCCGACGGCAAACTGCGTGCCACAGGTAAGGTGCAGAAGAAGATGGACGAGATGTTCGGCATGGAGGTCAGCTACATGGAGGGTGCGGCCTCGTTCGTGCAGCGGTTCACCATCACGGAACCTGAGTATGAAGTCGCCGGCTACTTGACTTATGGTGCTTGCAACGACCAGAACTGCATTCCGCCATCTAATGTGGAGTTCAGCTTCAAGGGGGAGAAGACCCTCTCTAACTCCCCCTTAAAGGAGGAGGACAAAGTAGCTTCAGAACCTGTTATTGCTACAGATACGGCTTCCATTGCTATTTCTCCTTCAGACGAGGACTCGACGAAGGAAGTCTCCCCTTTAAGGGGAGATTTAGAAGGGTCTTTGTGGTCTCCAGTCGTAAATGAACTAAAAGCCCTCGAAGAAGGTAGTTCCTCCCTCCCTTTAAGGGAGGGCAGGGGAGGGTCTGTCAGTGGGCTGTGGTCCATCTTCCTGCTGGGAGTGCTCGGCGGACTCATCGCGCTGCTCACACCTTGCGTCTGGCCTATCATTCCCATGACTGTAAGCTTCTTCCTGAAACGTTCTGAGGATAAGAAGAAAGGCATTCGCGACGCCATCACCTATGGCATCAGTATTGTCGTCATCTACGTTCTGTTGGGGCTTCTCGTGACGCTCATCTTCGGAGCCAGCGCTCTGAATGCACTCAGCACGAACGCCATCTTTAATATCTTCTTCTGCCTGATGCTCCTCGTCTTCGGCGCAAGTTTCCTCGGGGGCTTCGAGATAACGCTTCCCAGCAGCTGGACGAACGCCGTAGATAAGAAGTCGAGCAGCACAACGGGCCTGCTTAGCATCTTCCTCATGGCGTTCACTTTGAGCTTAGTCAGCTTCTCGTGTACAGGCCCGATTATCGGTTTCTTGCTTGTCGAGGTCAGTACGACGGGCTCAATCCTCGCGCCGACCATCGGTATGCTGGGCTTCGCGTTGGCTTTAGCATTGCCCTTCACACTCTTTGCGATGTTTCCGGCTTGGCTCAAGCAAATGCCCAAGAGCGGCAACTGGATGAACTGCATCAAGGTCTGCCTCGGCCTGCTCGAGATAGCCTTCGCCTTGAAGTTCTTCAGTGTGGCTGACCTCGCTTACGGCTGGCACCTGATGGACAGGGAGGTCTTCCTCTGCCTGTGGATCGTCATCTTTGCCCTGATGGGCGCCTATCTCATTGGCTGGATACGCTTCCCGCACGACGAGGACGAGTACGACGAGATGGGCGAGGTCGTTCAGAGGCCGCGAACCAGCGTGATTCGCTTCTTCATGGCCCTCGCCGCCTTTGCCTTCGCCCTCTATATGGTGCCAGGACTCTGGGGCGCTCCCTGTAAGGCAGTCAGTGCTTTCGCACCCCCTATGAGCACACAAGACTTCCGTCTCGGAGACGCTTCGGTCGAGGCGCGCTTCAACGACTACGACGAAGGAATGGCTTATGCCAAGGCTCACGGAATGCCGGTCATGATTGACTTTACCGGTTATGGCTGCGTCAATTGCCGAAAGATGGAGGCAGCTGTTTGGACAGACCCGCAAGTAGCGACTCTGATGAAGGAGAAATATGTCCTCATCACCCTGTATGTCGATGAGAAAACGCCTCTTCCAGAGAAAGTTACGGTACAGGAAAACGGTCAGGACGTCACGCTTCGAACCGTCGGCGACCGTTGGAGCTACCTGCAACGCAGCAAGTTCGGCGCCAATGCCCAGCCTTTCTACGTCCTGCTCGACAACGACGGCCATCCCCTCACAGGCTCGTACTCCTACAACGAAGATGTGGCAGCCTATAGAACCTTCCTCGAGACAGGACTTCGTCAGTACAGCCAAAAGCGGTAGCACATAATCAGTACCTCGCCTCTGCACACAGATAAACGATCCTTATAAATAAAAACGCTATGAATGTAAAGAGTATGATTGCAACCCTTCTCCTAATGGTGGCGGGCTTGCAGACAACAGGTGCACAAAACTTCATTAAAGTATGGTCTGGCACCAGATTCGAGCTGTTCAGAATTAGCGAAGTGGACAGCGTACAATTCGTTTGTCTTGCGACTGACATATATCTATCGCAGGAGACGCTGGAACTTAAAGAAAGCGAGACTTATCAGTTGACGGCTACCGTCTATCCTGTCGATGCCGATGACAAAACCATAGCATGGTCGAGCAGTGAATCCAATGTTGCTTCTGTTGATGGAAAGGGTTTGGTGACGGCTATTGCTGCAGGCGAGGCAGTTATAACAGCGACCGCCACGGACGGCAGCGGCGTGAAAGCCGAGTGCCGGGTGACGGTGTCTAAAGCAGGGGGAGATACAGGCTTTCTGACTTGTCCCGACGACAATCATCCCCATGCAATCGACCTCGGCTTGCCATCTGGCACGATGTGGTGCTGCTGCAACGTGGGCGCGAGCACGCCAGAAGGCTACGGCGGCTACTACGCCTGGGGCGAGACAAGCGAGAAGAGCGTCTATAATTGGGATACATACGCCTATGGCAGTTCATGGAACAATTGTGTCGACATCGGCTCTGACATAGCAGGCACGAGCTACGATGTCGCCCATGTCAGCATGGGTGTTCCTTGGCGTATGCCTTCAACCGCACAGCAGCAGGAACTCATCAACAAATGCTCCCGCCAGTGGACGCAGCAGAACGGTGTGAACGGCATTTTAGTGACCGGGCCGAGCGGAGGCCAAGTATTCCTTCCCGCTGCGGGCAGCCGCTGGAACGGCGAGCTCAACTATGCGGGCGGCGGCGGCTATTATTGGTCCAGTTCGCTCTACCCGTACGGCAACTACGGCGCATACGACCTGCTCTTAGATTCCGAAGGCTGGGGCTGGGACTACTACTTGCACCGCTACTACGGCCTGTCTGTGCGCGCCGTGTGTCCGTAATTCTTGCATGCTTAAGCGGCAAGGCTCGATTGTAGTCACGGACCAGAATTTAGTGCATCCTTCCCCAAAAGGAACATAGAACAAGCGGAAAGGCATCCCCGGGTAGCCCGAGGCGGGCGAAAGGGGATGCCTTTTGTCTGCTGTGATTTGAAGCGGAAGTGGGGGTGCTGGAGTTCTCCCGTGAAAGTACTGGCGGCAGCACTTGTATGTTCCGGCAACGAGTCTGCATGCGTCTGGTGACGTGGCGGCATGAGTGCCGCTCCCGAACTCCCATTTTTGTGCTTTGGGGGTGTCATAACGTCCTTGTTCAGGGTAGGTAACCGTTAAATTATCTTAAAAAGTAAGTCTCTTGGCCCTGTTTGGATGCTTTTTCCTGAAAAGTGTGATTGCCGTTTAAATAAAAAGTCGTACCTTTGCACCCCGAATGGCCTCAATAGGCTCGTTCTTATACATTATAGATAATAATACATAATATATATATAATAAAACAAACAAAATCATGCCTACAATTCAACAATTGGTCAGAAAAGGCCGTACGGTGTTGGAAGACAAGAGCAAGAGCCCCGCTCTGGACAACTGTCCACAGCGTCGTGGCGTCTGCGTTCGTGTTTACACCACAAAGAGGGTCACAACCTGCAGGAGCACAGCATCGTGCTGGTGCGCGGCGGTCGTGTGAAGGATCTCCCCGGTGTACGTTATCACATCGTTCGCGGTACGCTTGATACCGCTGGTGTAGCCAACCGCACCCAGCGCCGCTCAAAGTACGGAGCAAAGCGTCCCAAGCAAAAGTAATCATTAACCGTTTTGGCTTGTTAGTAAGGTTGAGTAAATGCCCCAGTGGAGGCGTTGAAGAACACGAAAGACAGCCCCGAACAAAAAACAAACAAAACAATGCGTAAAGCTAAACCAAAGAAAAGAATCATCCTTCCCGATCCCGTCTTCGGTGACGTGAAGGTGTCAAAGTTCGTCAACCACTTGATGTATGACGGCAAGAAGAGCATTTCCTACGAGATTTTCTACAATGCTCTCGAGATTGTAAAGACTAAGATGGCCAGCGAGGAGAAGGACTCCCTCACCATTTGGAAGGAAGCCCTCGACAAGATCACTCCTCAGGTAGAGGTTAAGAGCCGCCGTATCGGTGGTGCCACATTCCAGGTTCCTACTGAGATTCGTCCCGACCGCAAGGAAAGCATCAGCATGAAGAACATGATTTCCTTCGCTCGCAAGCGCGGCGGTAAGACTATGGCCGACAAGCTCGCAGCCGAGATCATGGACGCATACAACGAGCAGGGCGGCGCTTTCAAGCGTAAAGAAGACATGCACCGTATGGCCGAAGCTAACCGTGCATTTGCTCACTTCCGTTTCTAATAACTGCTTAACCTTACAAACGCTTAATTCTCATTTAGATTCGATTATTAGAGATGGCAAAGCAAGATTTACATTTGACGCGTAACTTCGGTATCATGGCCCATATTGATGCCGGTAAGACAACAACCTCCGAGCGTATCCTCTTCTACACCGGTAAGACTCATAAAATCGGTGAGGTGCACGAAGGTGGCGCAACTATGGACTGGATGGAACAGGAGCAGGAGCGTGGCATCACCATCACCTCTGCTGCTACCACCGCATACTGGAACTATGGCGGCCAGAAGTACAAGTTCAATCTGATCGACACTCCGGGACACGTGGACTTCACGGCCGAAGTGGAGCGTTCTCTGCGTGTACTTGACGGAGCCGTTGCAACCTACTGTGCAGTAGGCGGCGTTGAGCCCCAGTCAGAGACCGTATGGCGTCAGGCTGACAAGTACAACGTGCCCCGTATGGGTTACGTCAACAAGATGGACCGTTCCGGCGCCGACTTCTTCGAGGTTGTTCGCCAGATGAAGGACGTCCTGGGTGCAAATCCTGTTGTATTGGCAGTGCCCATCGGCGCTGAGGAAAACTTCAAGGGTATCGTTGACCTGCTCAGGATGAAAGCTATCCTGTGGCACGACGAGACGATGGGCGCCGAGTATGACGTTGAGGATATTCCTGCAGACATGAAGGACGAGTGCGACGAATGGCGCGCTAAGCTCGTTGAGGCTGCTGCAGAACAGGACGAGGCTCTCATGGAGAAGTACTTCGAGGATCCCGACTCTGTAACCACAGAAGAGATCATCGCTGCTATCCGTAAGGGTACTCTCGCACTGAACATCGTGCCCATGACTTGCGGTTCTTCATTCAAGAACAAGGGCGTACAGACATTGCTCGACTATGTCTGCATGTTCCTCCCCTCACCCCTTGACACTCCCGCTATCGAAGGCGTTAACCCCGAGACAGGCGAGACTGAGACCCGTCAGCCCAGCGAGGACGAGAAGACAGCTGCTCTTGCGTTCAAGATTGCAACAGACCCGTATGTGGGTCGTCTCACATTCTTCCGCGTTTATAGCGGTAAGGTAGAGGCCGGTTCCTACATCTACAATGTTCGCTCTGGCAAGAAGGAACGCGTGAGTCGTCTGTTCCAGATGCACTCCAACCACCAGAACCCCGTTGACTGCATCAGCGCAGGTGACATCGGCGCAGGTGTTGGCTTCAAGGATATCCACACAGGTGATACACTCTCAGACGAGAATGCACCTATCACTCTCGAGTCGATGGACTTCCCCGATCCCGTTATCGGTATCGCAGTTGAGCCCAAGACTCAGAAGGACCTCGACAAGCTCAGCAATGGCCTTGCTAAACTTGCTGAAGAAGATCCGACCTTCACAGTTCGCACCGACGAGCAGAGCGGTCAGACCGTCATCAGCGGTATGGGTGAGCTTCACCTCGACATCATTATCGATCGTCTGAAGCGTGAGTTCAAGGTAGAGTGCAACCAGGGTAAGCCTCAGGTTAACTACAAGGAAGCTATTACAACAACCGTCAACCATCGTGAGGTTTACAAGAAACAGTCAGGTGGTCGCGGTAAGTTCGCCGACATCATCGTCAACGTCGGCCCCGTCGACGAGGACTTCAAGGAAGGCGGACTGCAGTTCATCAACAGCGTGACTGGCGGTAACATTCCTAAGGAGTTCATTCCCAGCGTTCAGAAGGGCTTCGAGGCTGCCATGAAGAATGGCGTGCTCGGTGGCTTCCCCATGGACAGCCTGAAGGTAGAACTCGTGGATGGTAGCTTCCATCCCGTTGACTCTGACCAGCTCTCGTTCGAGCTCGCTGCTCAGATGGCTTACAAGGCTTGCTGCGCAAAGGCTAAGCCCGTACTCATGGAGCCCATTATGAAACTGGAAGTCGTTACTCCAGAAGAGAATATGGGTGACGTAATTGGCGACCTCAACAAGCGTCGTGGTCAGGTAGAGGGAATGGATTCCACTCGCACCGGTGCCCGCCTTGTGAAGGCAATGGTTCCTCTGGCAGAGATGTTCGGCTACGTTACAGCTCTGCGCACCATCACCTCAGGTCGCGCAACCAGTTCAATGACTTACGACCACCATGCTCCCGTGAGCGCAGGTATCGCTAAGAGTGTTCTCGAAGAAATGGGAGGTCGCGTAGATCTGGTATAACAAGAAAAGAAGGATAGGGTCACCTGCAAGCATATGACTCTTTGTGGATGATACCCTATCCCTTATACATTATTAATATATAATAAAGAAGAAATGAGTCCAAAGATTAGAATCAAACTGAAGTCTTACGACCACAATCTGGTCGACAAGTC
>ONSR01000075.1 GCA_900320565.1 uncultured Prevotellaceae bacterium | reverse complement strand
TTCGACGAGAGCGACCAGTCATACATCTTCAATTTCGCCTTGGCACAGGGCTTCACCGCTTTCTATAAACTAAAAGCAAACGGGCATTATATGTCTTACGACACCAGTGCAGGCTGGCGAATCATATCCACCACGACGAATCCCACAGACAAATATGGCTGGATTCAAGTGGAACGGCTCGAAAACGGCAATGCCTATCTGCGCTGTTGCTGGCAGAACAGTAGGGTAGTGGGCTTCGATTCGAGGAACGAAGGCAGCTACATCTATGCCGACAAGACCAGCCCGGGCGAATTCATCCTCGAAGATATAGATGAAGATGCAGATGCGGTAGAACAAATTCAGGGATCTAATGGCTTGAACGACTCCAATTTAACTTGTCCCGCCTATGACATGCAAGGCAGGGAGATTCCTCGTGACAGATGGCTAAACGGCAAATGGAAAGGCATTTTTATTCAAGGACAAAAGAAAATAATACGATAGAAACCATGAAAACTTCAGTAACTAAAACTTACATCATTTTGTCGCTCATGCTTTTTGCATGGCAGATAGCCTATTCGCAAGACGATGTCATAACGCTGCGAATGATGACCTACAACATTCGTCACGGCGCAGGTCAGGACAATGTTGTTGACCTTGACCGCCAGGCTACACTTATTCAAAAAGGTTCGCCAGATGTCATTGGACTGCAGGAAGTGGACAGTTGCGTGAAGCGCTCCGGTTATATCCCAGAGGCTGCTCTGCTGGCAGAAAAATTGGGGATGCATAGTACCTTCGGTGGAGCCATTCCCCTGACGGGAGGCAAATACGGAGTAGCAATCCTCAGCAAGGAAGTGCCCCTCGCTGTCTACCATTTGCCGTTACCTGGCGAAGAGAAGCGCACCTTGCTCGTATGTGAGTTTCAGGACTATGTCTTCGCTACGACACATCTCGATTTGAACGATAGTTGCAGGCAAGCATCGTTACCCATTATTCTGGAAGAAGCCAATCGCCACGACAAACCTTTCTTTATCTGCGGTGACTGGAACGATAAGCCCACAGACCCTTTCATCAAGGAGATGAAGAAGCAAGGTTTCTTGATCTTGAACAACATCACCGAAAGCGCAAACAACTACACCTTCCCTGCCCGTAATCCCAACTGCATCATAGACTACATTGCCTCTTATGGGAAACGCTACAAGTCTATCATGTCTCGTAACGTAATAGCCGATACCCAAGCCAGCGACCATCGTCCCGTTCTCGTGGCCATAAGGCTGCAGTCGTATGCTACAGGCTTAGGGGAAGTCAAGAACGAAAATCAAACAAATGTGATTTACGATTTGCAAGGCCGGGAAGTGGCAAGTGCTAAAATGCGTAGCGACAAATGCCTCAAAGGCATTTACATTCAAGCTGGCCACAAAAGATTGATGAAGTAAGGAGGGAGCTTGAAGGACTCCCTTCTTACTTCTTACTTAAGACATCTTACTTCAGACTATCCCTTGAGCCATCATAGCCTTTGCAACCTTCATGAAACCGGCGATGTTGGCGCCTTTGACGTAGTTGACGTAATCGCCTTCGCGGCCGTACTTGACGCATTGCTCGTGGATGCCTGACATAATCTGGTGCAAGCGCTTGTCCACTTCCTCGGCTGTCCAAGAGATTCGCATCGAGTTCTGCGTCATCTCGAGGCCTGAGGTTGCCACACCGCCTGCATTCACAGCCTTACCTGGTGCAAAGAGCTGACGAGCAGCAATGAACTTCTCCGCTGCTTCTGCCGTGCAACCCATGTTGCTGACCTCAGCTACACAAAGCGGCTTGTTAGCCAGAATCTTGTCTGCATCCTTGCCATTCAGTTCGTTCTGCGTGGCACAAGGCAGATAGATGTCGGCTTTCTGCTCCCAAGGCTTCTTGCCCTCGAAGAAGGTGGAACCTGGGAACTGGTCTGCATAAGGCTGGCAGATATCATTGCCGCTGGCACGAAGTTCGAGCAAGTAGTCAATCTTCTCATCATCAAGTCCTTGCGGGTCGTAGATGTAGCCATCGGGACCTGAGATGGTAATGACTTTTGCCCCAAGTTCCGTAGCCTTCTTTGCAGCGCCCCAAGCCACGTTTCCGAAGCCGCTGAGAGCCACCGTCTTGCCCTTGATGTCAAGCCCGTGCGTTTGCATCATCTGGTTGACGAAATAGAGCGCGCCGAAGCCTGTTGCCTCGGGTCGAAGGATGCTTCCGCCCCATTCCAAACCTTTGCCGGTAAGGGTTGCGGCATGGAACTGTGTAGTGAGCTTCTTATACATGCCAAAGAGGTATCCAATCTCTCTGCCACCCACGCCAATGTCGCCAGCTGGAACGTCCACATCGGGACCGATGTACTTGAAGAGCTCCGACATAAATGCTTGGCAGAATCGCATAATTTCGGCGTCGCTCTTGCCTCTTGGAGAGAAGTCAGAGCCGCCTTTGCCGCCGCCCATAGGCAATGTGGTGAGGGCATTCTTGAAGGTCTGCTCAAAGCCAAGGAACTTCAGGATGCTGAGGTTGACTGAAGAGTGGAAACGAAGACCGCCTTTGTACGGACCAATCGCGCTGTTGAACTGCACTCGATAGCCCAAATTGACTTGCACTTCGCCTTTGTCGTCCACCCAAGGCACACGGAAAGTGATGATGCGTTCGGGCTCGACAATGCGCTCCACAATCTTCGCCTTCTCGAACTCAGGGTGCTGATTATACACATCCTTTATGCTGTCCAGCACCTCGCGAACAGCCTGCAGGTACTCTCTTTCGCCTGGATGCTTCTGCTCCAAGCCTTGCATAATTTTCTCTACGTTCATGGTATTTAGTTTTAACAATGACGTTATGTCGTTATTACATTATCTCTTATCCCAGCTCGTCGCACTCTTTTGCCCAGGCTTCGGAGCTGGCATCAGAAGGCATTCTCCAGTCGCCTCGAGGGCTGAGAGAGCAGCTACCCACCTTTGGTCCGTCGGGCATACAACTACGCTTGAACTGTTGCGAGAAGAAGCGACGACAGAAGGTCTTGAGCCACTTGCGAATAGTTGCGTCGTTGTATTTCTGTCCGAAAGCCTGACGAGCCAAGAGGTAAATCTTGGCAGGACGGAAGCCCCACCTGAGCAGGTAATAGAGGAAGAAGTCGTGCAGCTCGTAAGGTCCCACGAGGTCTTCGGTCTTCTGTGTGATGTTGCCTTGCTCGTCGGCAGGAATCAGTTCGGGCGAGATGGGCGTGTCCACGATGTCGAGGAGTGTCTGCTTCGTGCTTTCGTCCTTCGTTCGCTCTGCAACCCAGTTGACGAGATGCCTGACCAAAGTCTTTGGTACAGAAGCATTTACGCCATACATCGACATGTGGTCGCCGTTGTATGTTGCCCATCCGAGAGCCAGTTCACTGAGGTCGCCTGTGCCCACCACGAAGCCATTCATCTGATTGGCAGCGTCCATGAGGATTTGAGTACGTTCGCGAGCCTGTCCGTTCTCGTAGGTCGTGTCGTGCTTCTCTATGTCGTGACCGATGTCGTTGAAGTGCTGGATGCAAGCCTCTTTGATGCTTATCTCGCGAATAGTGATGCCGAGCAGTTTCATGAGGTTCACGGCATTGGTATAGGTACGGTCTGTTGTGCCGAAGCCAGGCATTGTGATGCCCACGATGCCGCGTCTGTTTTTGTTCAGTCTGTCGAATGCTCCGACGCAAACCAGCAGAGCGAGCGTCGAGTCAAGACCGCCGCTGATGCCCACCACAACGGTCTCGGCATTCGTATGCATGATGCGCTTAGCCAAACCTTCTGTCTGGATGTCGAATATCTCTTGGCAGCGTTCGTCGAGGCGTGCTCCACTTGGTACAAAGGGATGGGCATCGATGACTCTGGTCAAAGAGAACGGACGAGCAGGAACGCGCTCTGTATCGACGATGTTGGGTTGACGTTTGCGGGCTGCAGTTGCAGCGAAAGTCGTGTTCCTTCTGCGTTCGGCACGAATCCGCTCCACATCAATCTCCGTTTCGAGCATCTGTGCTTCGAACTGATGGCGTTTCGCTTCAGCCAGGAGTAGGCCGTTCTCGTAGATGAGACCTTTGCCCGAGAAGACAACGTCCTGCGTACTTTCGCCGAAGCCGCAAGCGCTGTAAACGTAGCCGCAGATGCATCGGGCACTCTGCTGGGCAAGCAGGTTCTGCAGATAGGTGTATTTGCCCACCAAATCGTTGTCGGCACTGAGGTTGAAGATGATGTCGGCACCTTGCAGGGCAAGCATCGAGCTTGGCGGAACGGGAGCCCACAGGTCTTCGCAAATCTCCACGCCAAACGTGCAAGAAGGCGTCGAGAAGGCCAGATTCGTGCTAACCGTGACCTGTTGACCGCAGATGAGCACCGTACCTTCGGGTACATCGGCACCGCTCTGGAACCAGCGCTTTTCGTAGAACTCGCGGTAGTTCGGCAGGAAGGTCTTCGGCACAAGTCCCAGAATCTTGCCTCGCTGCACGATGGCTGCGCAGTTGAGCAGGGCGCCGCGATAGGGCACGGGCAGGCCTACGATGCTGATGATGTTAAGGCTGCGGGTGTTGTTCATCAGATGGATGAGCGCCATTTCAGCCTCGTCGAGCAGGAGTTGCTGTCCGAAGAGGTCGCCGCAAGAATAACTGGTCAGCGAGAGTTCCGGCAAGCAAATGATTTCGATGCCTTTGCCCTCGGCCTGAATGACGAGCGACTCAATCTGTTCTACATTGTACTGCGGGTCGGCAACCCTTACCGAAGGAATGGCCGCAGCCACCTTGACAAATCCGTGGTTCATCTTGTATATTTACTGTTTGATGATTTACTATCTACTATTTGCACGCAAAGTTACGAAATATAATTGAAAGAGAAAAGGGAAAAGGGAAAATTTTAATTATTCGAGCCTTACTTCTGAAAACCAGAAAAGCCCCACCTGTTAAGATGGAGCTTTTCCGTCGTTTAATTTCTTATTTAATCATTTCCACGCTGCGCTTGACGAAACGGGTGAGGGCTTCGCCTTTCAGCAGGCCGTTCTGCAATAGAGCAAGGTCGATGAGCTGGTGCACGCGGTCGTTCTTCTCGGCATAGCCTTTCAAGATGTCGTCCTTCTTCTGCTGCTCGGCACGGATGTCTTCGCCGCACTTCTTCAGGTCGTCCTTCTCTTCCTGCGTAATCTCTTCGGGCTTCTTCTTGTCCTGTTCCTGACGCAGCACAGCCTGACGGGCATTCAGTCCGCGCAGCTCTGCCTCGATGGGTTTCAGGGCTTCATCGGTCTGCTTTTCGCAATCGTCAAGGACTTCACGGATAAGTGGCGAGTCGGTGTTGAGCACGATGTTGTACATGTCTGGCATCTCGCCGTAGAAAGCCATTCCGGGCTGCAAGCGTGCCATCTCTTTCATCCTTCGCATGTACTCGCTTTGTGTCATCATCACGGGCAACTGGTCTTCGCCAAGAGCCTGAGCCTCGACGTTGAAGTCCATCTTCTCTGTCTTGGGTGCTTGCGAGCGGAAGACGATGGAGAGCTTGTCCGAGCGTTCTGCTTCGAGCTTCTCGCGCTTGGTTTCTTCCTTCTGAATGAGACGGTCAATGACGTCGGCATCAACGCGAGTGAATGTTGTCTTTTCGAGCTTGCGTTCGAGCATACCGACCAGCGGAGCATCGAGCTGTCCGTCCATCAAAAGGACGTTGTAGCCCTTCTGCTTGGCGGCGTCGATGTAGGTGTATTGCGCATCGGGGTCGTTGGCATAGAGATAGACGAGCTGGCCGTCCTTGTTCGTCTGCTGGTCCTTGATGAGGGCCTGGTACTCGTCGAGCGTGTAGTGCTTGCCCTCGGTATCCTTCAGCAGGAAGTAGGCCTTCGCCTTGTCGAAGTAGTCCTCCTCGGTGAGCAGTCCGTAGTGGATGAATATCTTGATGTCGTCCCACTTCTTCTCGAAGTCCTCGCGCTCGTTCTTGAAGATGGAGGCGAGACGGTCGTTGACCTTCTTCGTGATGTAGGAACTGATCTTCTTGACGTTGGCATCGCTTTGGAGATAGCTTCTGCTGACGTTCAAGGGGATGTCGGGCGAGTCGATGACACCATGCAGCAAGGTCAGGAACTCGGGCACGATGCCTTCCACAGCGTCGGTCACGAAGACTTGGTTGCAATAGAGTTGTATCTTGTTGCGCTGGATGTCGAGGTTGTTCTTTATCTTCGGGAAGTAAAGGATGCCAGTCAGGTTGAAGGGGTAATCGACGTTGAGGTGAATCCAGAACAGCGGCTCGTCGGCCATCGGGAAGAGGTGGCGATAGAACTCCTTGTAGTCCTCGTCCTTCAGGTCGGCAGGCTTCTTTGCCCACAAAGGTTCTACATTATTAATAATGTTATCCTCGTCGGTGTCCACCTGCTTGCCGTCCTTCCATTCTGTCTTCTTGCCAAAAGCGATGGGCACGGGCAGGAAGTGGCAATACTTGCGCAGCAGACCTTCCATCTTGTCCTTCTCGAGGAACTCAAGGCAGTCGTCGTCGATGTGCATCACGATGTCCGTTCCGCGCTCAGCCTTCTCAGTCTCTTCGAGGGTGAAGCTTGGGCTTCCGTCGCAACTCCACTTCACGGCAGGAGCGTCCTGATAGCTCTTCGTGATGATATCGACCTGCTTGCTCACCATGAACGACGAGTAGAAGCCCAGTCCGAAGTGGCCGATGATGGCATTTGCGTCGTCCTTGTACTTGTCGAGGAAGTCGTTGGCTCCCGAGAAAGCAATCTGGTTGATGTACTTCTCGATTTCGTCGGCAGTCATGCCGATGCCGTTGTCGCTGACGGTAATGGTCTTAGCGTCTTTATCGATGCTGACACGAATCTTCAGGTCGCCCATTTCGCCCTGAAAGTCGCCTTTGCCTGCAAGTGTCTTGAGCTTTTGCGTGGCATCGACGGCATTGCTGACGATTTCGCGAATGAAGATTTCGTGGTCGCTATAGAGGAACTTTTTGATGACGGGGAAGATATTCTCGGTTGTAACCCCGATGTTACCTTGTTTCATATCTTACTTTGTAATTAAAACCTTGTCTTTGTTTTTTGTGTCTACTTCGGCTTTCAGGTGCATTCCTTCTTCCGCTCCTTCGCTCATCAGGATTTCGCAGAGCGGGTCTTCGATGAGGTCTTGGATGGCGCGCTTTAGTGGTCGAGCACCGAATTGCACGTCGTAACCCTTCTTGCCAAGCAGTTCGCGAGCTTCTGGGCTGACCTCGAGCGTGTGCCCCATCTCGTTGATGCGGTCGAGCAAAGGACGAAGTTCGATGTCAACTATCTTCTGCAAGTCCTCTTGCGAGAGGTGATCGAAGTAAACGATGTTGTCCAGACGATTCATGAACTCGGGAGCAAACTGCTTGTCGAGCGCTTTCTTCACGATGTCGCGATTCTGCTTCTTGCCAGTCGTGATGTCTGTCTCGCTTTGGAAACCAACGCCTCGACCAAAGTCGCGAATCTGCTTCGAGCCGCAGTTGCTGGTCATGATGATGACTGTGTTGCGGAAGTCAATCGTATTGCCGTTGCCGTCGGTCAAGCGACCTTCGTCCATGACTTGCAGCAGGAGGTTGAAGACATCGCTGTGAGCCTTCTCAATCTCATCGAGAAGTACGATGGAATAAGGCTTGCGACGCACTTGCTCGGTAAGTTGTCCACCTTCATCATAGCCGACGTATCCTGGAGGTGCACCAACCATTCTGCTGACTGTGTGCTTCTCCATGTACTCGCTCATATCGATGCGAATGATGGCATCTGCTTTGCCGAAAAGCTCTTCTGCGAGACATTTTGCCAGATATGTCTTGCCCACACCAGTCGGACCTACAAAGAGGAAGGTTCCGATAGGCCTTTGTGGGTCTTTCAGTCCGACGCGACTGCGCTGGATGGCTCTCGAGACCATTGCAACAGCTTCGTCCTGTCCGATGACTTTCTGCTGAAGTGTTTCCTTCAGGTTGCGCAGTCTTTGGTTCTCTTCCTGACCGATTCTCTGAACGGGAATGCCAGTCATTGTGCTGATAACCTCAGCTACAACTTGCTCATCCACAAGACTTTTCTCGCTTTCACTGATGTTCTTTTCCCAAACCAGCTTAGCTTGTTCCAGTTGTTCCTGCACTCGCTTGCATTGGTCGCGAAGGTCGGCAGCCACTTCGAAGTCTTGCTTCTCGGCAGCATCGAGCTTCTTTCCCTCGAGTTCCTCAACGAGTTTCTCGAGCTTCAT
>ONSR01000036.1 GCA_900320565.1 uncultured Prevotellaceae bacterium | reverse complement strand
ACCTCAACGCCCTGCACATCTGCCACAGCCAGTCGAGCCAACCTCAATCTTTCCTCGTCGTCGAGCAAGTCGGCATTGACCTTGAACGGGTTCTGAGGCGAGACGAGCAGCCACATTTCATCCACCAGACCGCTCTCCGCTAAAGCCTTAGCCAGGGAAAGATGCCCTTCGTGAATGGGGTTGAAACTGCCTCCATATATGCCTGTAACGGTACTCATTGCATCATGCCTTTCGGGTTGTTTGAAAAATCGGTGTACCTCTTTGGGCGAAAAGGTATACCTTGTTGGGCAAAGAGGTATACCTTGTTGGGCAAAGAGGTATACCTTGTTGAGGAACTAAGTGCGGCCCGTTTGGGGACTCACCTGGAGAAACTCATTCAGCAATGCCACCGCCTCTTGTTTTGCGACATCGAGGTCGTCGTTTATGAGGATGCGGTCGAACTGCGAGGCGAACGTCATCTCGTACTCAGCCTTAGCCAATCTTTGTTCAATTTGCGCCATTTCATCGGTATTTCTGGCTATCAAGCGCTCCCTTAAGACAGCAACAGAAGGTGGCTGGATGAAGACACTCATGGCATCGTCGCCATAGTATTTCTTGATGTTAATGCCGCCTTTCACATCGACATCGAACACCACGTTCATGCCCGCAGCCAGTTTCTCCTCCACTTGCGACTTGAGGGTGCCGTAGAAGCGGCCTTCATAAACCTCCTCATACTCGAGGAAATCGTCCTGCTCAATATGGCGACGGAACTCATCGGGCGTGAGGAAATAGTAGTCCACACCATCCTGTTCTTTGCCTCGAGGTGGCCTGCTGGTGGCACTTACACTGAAAGCGAGCCTGAACTCAGGATGCTCCTTCATCAGGTAATTCACGATTGTGCTCTTGCCACTCCCAGAAGGAGCTGAAAAGATAAGAATCCTCCCCATATCACATCACATTTAACACTTGTTCCTTAATCTGCTCGAGCTCGTCCTTCATCTTGACCACGATGTTCTGCATCTCAGCCTGGTTGCTTTTGCTACCTGTAGTATTGATCTCTCTGCCCATCTCTTGAGCGATGAAACCGAGCTTTTTGCCCTGTCCGTGCCCCTCTTCCATCGTCTTGCGGAAGTACTGAAGGTGGTTCGCCAGACGCTGTTTCTCCTCGTTGATATCCAGCTTTTCGATGTAGTAAATCATCTCTTGCTCGAGTCGGTTCTTGTCGTATTCCACATCAGGAATCGAGGCAAGTCCATCGGTGATGCGCTGCCGAATCTTCTCCACACGCTGCTTCTCGTAGGGCTCGATGCTGGCAAGCAAAGCGGCAATGTTGTCGAGTTTCTCCTCGAACTTATGCTGCAGTGCCTCACCCTCCTGCCGACGAAATGCAACGAGTTGGTCGATAGCTTTCTGCACGACACCCTGCGCCACTTGCCACTCCTCGTCGGAGAGTTCCTGCTGGGCTTCATTGCGAGAGAGCACCTCAGGCATTCGTATGATGGTGTGCCAATAATCGTCTGGCTCAGGAATGTCATACTTCTTCGATATCTCCTGCATCTGGTGATAATAGGCTGCCACCAATTCAGCATTGATGGGACAGGCATCTGCCTGCTCCAGTTGCTCAATCCATAGGTTGAACTCCACTTTGCCACGCTCCAGACTCTGCGTCACCATCGCACGCACTTCCATTTCTTTCTCGCGATAGATGGGAGCAATGCGTGTTGAAAGGTCGAGAGCCTTACTGTTGAGTGACTTAACCTCTGCTGTAATCTTCTTTCCTTGGAATTCGGCCGAGGCTTTGCCGTATCCAGTCATCGATAAAATCATATTTGTTTACAATTTTGCTGCAAATGTACAATAATTTGACGAGAATTTAGTAAATTTGCAGCGCGAAAATAAATAAGAAGCTAAGAATGTCCTGCATCCTGCATATTGAGACGAGTACAAAAGCGTGCTCTGTGGCACTGAGCGAGAATGGTCAGCTCATCTTCCACAAGGAAGACCTGGACGGACCGAACCACGCTGTCGTGTGCGGCGTCTATGTTGACGAAGCGCTGTCCTTTGCCAACTCGCATGCCATACCTGTCGATGCCGTAGCCGTCAGCGAAGGTCCAGGCAGTTACACTGGTTTGCGAATCGGTGTATCGCTGGCAAAAGGCGTTTGCTATGGTCGTGATCTTCCACTCCTGAGCGTTCCGACGCTCAAACTATTGTGCGTCCCCGTCCTGCTTGGCAAAGAGGAGTTGCCAGAGGATGCCTTGCTCATCCCCATGATAGATGCACGAAGGATGGAGGTTTACAGTGCCGTCTATGACCGAGCCCTGCAAGAGGTTCGTCCCATCGGTGCAGACATCGTGGATGCAGACACTTATATGTCTTACCTCGAGGAGCATCCCGTCTATTTCTTCGGCAATGGTGCCATGAAGTGCCAAAGCGTCATTCAGCACAAGAATGCCCATTTCATCGATGGTATTGTGCCTTTGGCTAAGTGGATGTTCCCCTTGGCAGAACGTTCCCTGCACCTCGGAGAGAAACAAGATGTAGCATACTTCGAGCCCTTCTATCTGAAGGAGTTCGTCGCAATAAAGTCTAAAAACCTATTGTAATGCAATACAACACACAAAGAGAACAGCTTGTGATGCCCGAATATGGTCGAGGCATACAGATGATGGTCGATATGGCTGTGGAGATAGAAGACCGTGAGGAGCGCCAGCGATGCGCCAATACTATCGTCAAGATAATGGCGAGCCTCCTCCCTTCCACTGCCAGCAAGGAAGACAATGAGCATCGCCTCTGGAATCACTTGGCACGCATCAGCCACTACAAACTCGACATTGACTATCCTGTCAATATCGTGCCGCAGGAAGAGGTGCAGGCACATCCGGCTCCGCTTCCCTACCCGATGAAAGACATCAAGCGTCGCCATTATGGCTATCTTGTTGAGCAAACCTTGGACTATGCAAAGACGATTGAAGATGCTGAGATGCGCCAATACATCACCGAATGCGTGGCCAATCAGATGAAGCAAGACCTCTTCATCTGGAACCGCGACTCGATGGACAATGCCCTTGTGGCACAGGACATCGACCGCTACTCCAATGGCGAACTTAACCTGGACTTGGACCATTTCACCTTCGAAGCTGTTGGCGAATCGCCCTTGCAACCCTCTGATGGTGGAAAAAAACGCAAAAGAAAGAAGTAAAGATGGCATCATTCATCATAGAAGGCGGACACAGGCTGAAGGGCGAGATTGTGCCCCAAGGTGCAAAGAACGAGGCACTGCAAGTGCTATGCGCTGTATTGCTGACCAACGAACCTGTCCGCATCAAGAACATCCCCAACATTGTCGATGTAAAGAACCAGATAAAGCTCTTGGAAGACATGGGTGTGGAAGTGACGAAGCATGATGCTCACGACTACACATTCTCTGCCACCAGGCTCGATGACCAATATCTTTGCAGCGAGGCATACATAGAACGTTGCAGGCAGTTGCGAGGCAGCGTGATGATGCTTGGTCCGCTTCTGGCACGGCGAGGCAAGGCTATCGTCGCAAAGCCTGGAGGCGACCAGATAGGCAGGCGACGCCTCGACACACACTTCCATGGCATACAGAAGCTGGGCGGACACTTTACATACGACGAAGCGCTACATCTCTATAACGTGGAGACTGAAGGACTCAAAGGCTCCTATATGCTCTTGGACGAAGCCTCTGTGACTGGCACGGCGAACATCATCATGACGGCTGTGCTGGCTGAGGGCGTTACGACCATCTACAATGCTGCCTGCGAACCCTACATTCAGCAACTTTGCCGCATGCTTTGCCAGATGGGTGCACGCATTGCAGGCATCGGCTCGAACCTGTTGACCATCGAAGGCGTCGCATCGCTTCATGGCACAGAACACACCATCCTGCCTGACATGATTGAGGTGGGTTCCTTCATCGGCATGGCAGCAATGGTGGGCGATGGCGTCCGCATCTGCAATGTCGCACCTGAGCACTTGGGCATCATCCCAAACACCTTCCGTCGCTTGGGCATCCGCATCGAGAAGGACGGCAACGACCTCTTCATTCCGAAGCAAGAGCACTATGAGATAGAGAGCTTTATCGACGGCTCGTTCATGACGCTGAGCGATGCGCCCTGGCCTGGCTTCACGCCCGACCTGCTGAGCGTCCTGCTAGTGGTCAGCACACAAGCCAAGGGCTCCGTCCTTATTCACCAGAAGATGTTCGAGAGCCGCCTATTCTTTGTCGATAAGCTTATTGATATGGGCGCACAGATTATCCTTTGCGACCCACACAGAGCCGTTGTGGTAGGTCACGACCACGAACGCCAACTTCATGCAGGCCGTATGACGAGCCCTGACATTCGTGCAGGTATTGCCCTCCTCATCGCTGCCATGAGTGCGCAAGGCACAAGCCGCATCGACAACATCGGGCAGATAGACCGTGGCTACGAGGACATCGAGGGACGCCTCTGCGCCCTTGGAGCAAAGATAACAAGAGTAGAGACCCCCTAGCCCCCTTCAGGGGGAATAAAATGGACAATGTTCCATGATACGAGAAGACGAAGTATATAAGATAGGACAAATCGGCAGAACGCACGGCATCAAGGGTGAGGTGACGTTCAACTTCACGGACGACGTTTGGGATTGTGCCGAGAGTGAATACCTCATCCTGCGTGTGGAAGGCATACTCGTGCCGTTCTTCCTCGAGGAGTATCGCTTCCGTAGTGACACAACGGCGCTCCTGAAGTTCCTCGACTACGACTCTGCCAACGATGTGCAGTTCCTCGTCGGATGCGAAGTGTTCTTCCCTCATTCACTGACGCCTGAGATGAGCGAGGACGACGAGTACACCTGGCGATACTTCACGGGCTTCGACCTCTTCGACGAAACAGCAGGCCACATCGGCACTATCGACCATGTGGACGACTCCACACAGAACATCCTGTTCCAAGTGGGCGAACGACTCATCCCTGCTGCTGAAGAATGGATTACAGACATCAATCACAAGGAGCGGACCATACACATGACGCTACCAGAAGGTTTGCTTGAACTCAACTGAAGAATGAAAAAGTAGTCAGTAGTTAAGTAGTTAAGTAGTTAAGCCATCACCTCTTGGCAATAAGATTCCGCTGCCATCGCATTTGGCTTAACTCCTGACTTCATAACTACTTAACTACGACAGATAATGACAATGAAAAAGATATGCATATTAGGCTCAACCGGCAGTATTGGCACTCAGACGCTTGAGGTAATCTCTGAGCACCCTGACCTCTTCGAGGCATACGTGCTGACTGCCAACACGCAGGCCGACCTGCTCATCAAGCAGGCTAAGGAATACAAGCCGCAATGCGTCGTCATAGCAGACGAGAACAAGTACGACTACGTACAAGAAGCCCTGAAGGACGAGCCGATACAGGTCTATGCGGGAGCCGACGCCCTGTGCCAAGTGGTGCAGATGGAGCCGGTGGATATCGTGCTGACTGCCCTTGTGGGCTTCAGCGGACTGCGTCCCACCATCAGTGCCATCAAGGCTGGCAAACCCATCGCCCTCGCCAACAAAGAGACCCTCGTTGTGGCTGGCGAACTCATCACGCAGCTTTGCCTGGAGCACAAGGTGCCTTTGCTGCCTGTCGATAGCGAGCACAGCGCCATCTTCCAGAGCCTGATGGGCGAAGTGAGTCCCATCGAGAAACTCATCCTCACGGCCAGCGGTGGCCCTTTCCGCACCTTCACGCTCGACCAGCTGCGCGACGTCACACCTGCACAAGCCCTGAAGCATCCCAACTGGGACATGGGGGCAAAGATAACCATCGACAGCGCGTCGATGATGAACAAAGGCTTCGAGGTCATCGAGGCACGCTGGTTGTTCGACGTCACACCCGAGCGGATACAGGTCGTGGTGCATCCGCAGAGCATCCTGCACAGCGCTGTCCAGTTCGAGGACGGTGCCGTCAAGGGACAGATGGGTATGCCGGACATGCGCGTGCCCATTCAACTGGCCCTCTCCTACCCCTATCGACTGAAGAGCAGCTTCCCTCGCATCGACTGGTGGGACCTCAAGGACTTGACCTTCGAGAAGCCCGACCCAGAGAAGTTCCGCTGCCTGCAGATGGCATACGAAGCGATACGGAGGGGTGGCAACGCTGCCTGCATCGTCAATGCCGCCAATGAGGTGGTGAACCTCGCCTTCCGTCAGGAGCGCTGCAGCTTCCTGCAGATGGCAGACATCATCGAAAAGACACTGGAGAAAGTACCGCATCAAGAGAAACCTACCCTACAAGATTACCTCGACTGCGACCGCGAGTCCCGCATCGTGGCAGAGGAGCTTATAAAAACACCTATACCTCTTTGAGCAAAGACCTATACCTCTTTGAGCAAAGACCTATACCTCTTTAAGCAAACACCTATACCTCTTTATAAAATCACCAATTAAGAAACAGACAAACCATCTATGGATACAGTACTCATAAAAGCCCTGCAGCTGCTCTGCTGCCTCAGTATTCTGGTCGTCCTGCACGAAGGTGGCCACTTCGGGTTCGCCAAGTTGTTCAAGACACGCGTCACCCGCTTCTACATGTTCGCCAACTATGGCTTCCACCTCTTCAGCACCTACGACGACTGGTTCCGCCGACTTCTGGGCAAACCGCTCGTCACAAAGCGCGGCCAGGAAGGGCAGAACTTCTTCGCATGGCTACGCAACAAATACTATCTCCTCACGGGGCAGAAGGACAAGGTCCAGACCGAAAACATCGGCAACAAAGAGTACGACGACTCAGTCGGCACGGAGTACGGCATCGGCTGGCTGCCCATTGGCGGCTACGTTGCCATCGACGGCATGATAGACGAAACGAACCAGAAACTCTCCGCCGAGCCTAAGCCTTGGGAGTTCCGCTCCAAGAAGATATGGCAACGCTTCCTCATCATGTTCGGCGGCGTACTGATGAACCTCATCACGGCTTGGGTCATCTACTGCGTCGTGCTCTTCGTCTGGGGACGCGACTATGTGCCCATGACCAGCATCAAGGACGGTTTCGAATACAACGAGCAGGCCCGCTCCATCGGCTTCCAGAATGGTGACATCCCCATCCGTGCCGACGGAAAGGACATCGTGGAGTACAACGGCGGTGCCGTCATGCGTATCATCTCCAAGGCCTCTTCCGTTACCGTGCTTCGCGGTAATGAGGAGGTCGAGCTTACGATGCCAGAGGATGGCCTCTCCATGCTCAAGATGATACAATCGCAACCCATGTTCCTCGCTCCACTTGCAGAGGCACTCATCGACTCCGTCGTGCCTGGCTCAGCTGCCGACAAGGCTGGCATAGAGAAAGGCATGAGGCTCGTCAGCGTGAACGGCAAGGACATCAAGACATGGGGCGACTTCGACTGCGAGGTGACACTACGCCGTGAGGACGTGCTCGGCTCGCCCGACTGCACAGCAACCGACAGCCTCAAGTGGCGCACACTCGATGCTGTGGTCGCTTCGGCCGACATGAGCCGCATGGACACCCTTAGCCTACAGCTCGACGAGAACTATCTGATGGGCGTCACACGCCACATGCCCGACTTCCAGACCGAGCACCTCAGCTACAGCCTCGCCTCTTGCATCCCTGCCGGACTGAGCTACGGTTGGCGTGTACTCAAGAACTATGTGAGCGACCTCCGCTATGTGGCAAGTGCCGACGGCGCAAAGAGTGTGGGCTCCTTCATCACCATCGGCAACATCTTCCCCAACGCCTGGGACTGGCAGAAGTTCTGGATGCTCACAGCCTTCATCAGCATCATCCTGGCCGTCATGAACATCCTGCCCATCCCTGGTCTCGATGGCGGACACATCGTCTTGCTCTTCTACGAAGGCATCACAGGTCGTCAGCCCTCGGACAAAGCGATGGAATGGATAGAAAAGATAGGCATCTTCATCCTCATCGCACTCATGCTCCTTGCTATGAGCAACGATGTCCGCAACTTCATCCTACCCCTCTTTGGCCTATGAAAAAGTACCTCTTTCCTATCATCATAGCCATTCTGGCAGCCTCTTGCACAAAGGAGAAACCAGAGGAATATGCTGCCAGAATGCTGAGGGATGCTCGCTATGCCCTGCATCATCACCTCTATAACGAGGCACGCGACACCATCTTCTCACTTCGTCGCAAATGCCCCACAGCCATCGAGGCTCGCCGACAAGCCATCCTCCTGCTCGACAGCATAGAGATGAATGCCGCTACAGACAGCCTCAAACTCGTCTCAGGCGAGGAATGGGAACGCCTCAACGTCAAGAGGCAGTTCTTCGAACGCAAACTGAAAGAAGACATCAAAAAGCAGAAATGACCATACAGGAGGCCATACAGGAATACGACGACTTCCGTCAAAGGAAACGCCAGACGGATTCGCTTCGCCTTATCGACAACCCGTTGCTTCACCGCATTGGGGAGACTGCCGATGCTCTGGGGCTGGAGTGTTATGTCGTAGGCGGCTATGTGAGGGACATCATCCTGGAGCGACCTTCGAAGGATATTGATGTGCTGGTGGTTGGAGAAGGAGGTGGCATCCGTCTTGCCGGAGCTCTTGCTAAGGAACTTGGCAGAGGCGCTCACGTCAGCATCTTCCGCAATTTTGGCACAGCACAACTCAAGTGGCACGAGCACGAAGTGGAGTTCGTGGGTGCTCGTCGCGAGAGCTATCAAAGGGATAGCCGCAAGCCCATCGTGGAGGACGGCACGCTCGACGACGACCTGCATCGTCGCGACTTCACCATCAATGCCCTTGCCTTCTGCCTCAACAAAGACCGTTATGGCGAGTTCATCGACCTCTTCGATGGCCTGCTCGACCTCGAGGACGGCATCATAGCCACTCCACTCGACCCAGACATCACCTTCAGCGACGACCCCCTGCGCATGATGCGCTGCATCCGATTTGCCACGCAATTGCACTTCCAGATAGAGGAAGAGACGGCAGAAGCACTCCGTCGCAATGCTCAGCGCATCAAGATTATCTCGCAGGAACGCATCATCGACGAACTGAACAAGATTATGATGGCACCCGTGCCCAGCATCGGCTTCATCGAGCTGAGCCGCAGCGGACTGCTGCACAGCATCCTGCCAGAAGTTGCAGCCCTCGAAGGCGTTGAGTCAAGGAACGGACGCGCACACAAGGACAACTTCTACCACACCCTCGAGGTGCTGGATAATGTGTGTCAGGAGCAAGCTCCTCTTTACTTACGTTGGGCAGCCCTCCTGCACGACATCGGCAAGCCTCGCAGCAAGCGCTGGGACAACCAGGCAGGCTGGACGTTCCACAACCACAACTACATCGGGCAGAAGATGGTGGCGCCTCTGTTCCGCAGGATGAAGCTGCCGATGGACGAACGCATGGCGTACGTCGAGAAACTCGTGGGGCTTCACATGCGTCCCATCGCCATTGCCGACGAGGAAGTGACTGACAGCGCTGTCCGCCGTTTGCTCTTCGAGGCTGGCGAGGACATCGACGACCTGATGCGCCTCTGCGAAGCTGACATCACCAGCAAGAATCGCGAGAAGAAACAGCGCTTCCTCGAGAACTTCCAACTCGTCCGTGAGAAACTGGCCGACCTGCAGGCTCGCGACAACTATCGCACCTGGCACAACCCCATCTCGGGCGAGGAAATCATGGAGACCTTCGGACTGCAGCCCTGCCGCGAAATCGGATTGCTCAAGCAAGCCGTCAAGGACGCCATCTGGGATTCCGTTATCCCCAACAATCACGATGCCGCCTTCCAGTTCATGCTCGAGAAGGCCAAGGAGATGAACCTTACACCCATTTCGCCCAAAGACAAGAACCAATAGAACAAAACTATGGAAGTTATACAGAGTTTTACCATCGACCACACGAGACTGAAACCTGGCATCTACGTGTCGAGACAAGACAAAGGCTTCACCACATTCGACCTGCGCATCACAGAGCCCAACAAGGAGCCTGCTGTGGCACCTGCCGCAATCCACAGCATAGAGCACCTGATGGCAACCTGGTTCCGCAACTCACGGGTGAAGGACGATGTCGTGTACGTGGGCCCCATGGGATGCCTGACGGGGATGTACATCGTGATGACGGGAGACTATTCCGTACAGGACATGCGTGAGCTTACCATCCAATGCCTGGAGTGGATGCTCACCCAGGAGAAAGTGCCTGCCACAGAGCCAGAGACATGCGGAAACTATCTGCTCCACGACCTGCCCATGTGCAAGTGGGAGGCAAAGCGCTACCTCGACCGCCTCAGGAACGACTTCCACAGCGAGTACGCCAAACTCCAAGTGACGCTGGACGACGGCAAAGTTTTTGCTGACGCATAGCAGAAGAAACACAAGACATGAGTCAAGGGAACGTACAGATACAGGAACAGGCGCAGACGCAAGGACAGGTGCAGGTGCAGCAGATGCTGCCCCAGCAGGTCATGCTCGTCAGGCTGATGGAGATGCCTGTCGAGACGCTGCAGCATCGCGTGGAACAGGAATGCATGGAGAACCCTTGGCTGGAAAAGAAAGAGGAGGACAACGGACAACAGACTACGGACTACGGACAGACGGACTTGGACGATGCCTCGTACGACTATCGCAGCGAGGACGACATCCCTGATTTCCTGACGGGTGCCAGCCACAGCAACAATGCTGCCGAGTTCATGGCCTACGACGACACGCTCTCCCTGACTGACCGCCTGCGCGAGCAGATGGCAGACTTCGAACTGACGGACCACGAGAAGGAACTTATGGAATACCTCATCGGCTCGCTCGACGAAGACGGACTGCTGAAGAGGTCGCTCACCATCCTAGCCGACGAGGCTGAGATCTATCAGGGCCTCAACACAACTCCTGAGGAACTGGAGCACGTCCTCAAGATCCTGCAACAATTCGACCCGCCAGGCATCGGAGCACGTTCCCTGCAGGAATGTCTGCTCATTCAGGTCAAGCGCAACGAGAACATTCCAGGTCGCGAACAACTGATTAAGATACTTGAAAACCTCTTCGATGACTTCATACACAAGCGCTGGCAAAGGATTGAAGGGAGGCTCCACATCAATCATGCGCAGGCAGAACTGCTGCAACACGAGATACTGAAACTCAATCCGCGACCAGGAGGTTCCATTGGCGCCAAGACTGCCGACCGCGTACAAACCATCCAGCCAGACTTCCTGGTCGATACAGACGAGAACGGCATCATCACCGTCACCCTGAGCCGTGGCAACCAGCCATCGCTCATCATCAGTCCAGATGCCGACGGACAGCAGGACGCCTTCATCCGTCAGTATGTGGAACGTGGACAGATGTTCATCAACGCACTGCAGCAACGCTCCGAGACGATGATGCGCACCATGCAGGCCATCGTCAAGTTGCAGAAACCTTTCTTTCAGGAAGGCGACGAGACACTGCTGCGACCCATGAAACTCGACGACGTTGCCGAGGCGACAGGTTACGACATCAGCACCATCAGTCGCGTAGCAAACAGCAAGTACGTCGAGACCACCTTTGGCACCTTTCCCCTCAAATGGTTCTTCACGCACAAAGCCACACAGAACAAAGAGGGCGACGACGTCACTGCCCGTCAGGTGATGGCTGCCCTGCGCACACTCATAGAACAGGAGGACAAACGTCAGCCCCTCAGCGACGAACGCCTCACGCAACTCCTTCAGGCAGACGGCTTCAACATCGCCCGTCGTACCGTTGCCAAGTACAGGGAACAGATGGGCATCCCTGTTGCAAGAATGAGAAAATGAAACAGACGATTCTCATAGCACGCATCTTCTCGACAGTCTTCCGACCCTCGTACTACCCTACCGTCGGAACATTCGTCCTGCTGAGCTTTACCTACTTGAGTCTCTTCCCCTGGGGCTTCAAGCTATGGATTCTCGGACTCGTCTATGGCTTCACCTTTTGTCTGCCCACACTGGGCATCTACATCTATCGAAGGCTTCATGGCTGGAGCGCTGCTGAACTACGCTTACGCCATAAACGAGCCGTACCCTACATCATCAGCATCTGTAGCTATCTCTGCCTGATGCACATCTTCGCCGCCACCCACATGCCCCACTTCCTGATGGCCATCGTAGGCATCTCGCTACTCATTCAATGCACCTGTATCATCATTAATATATGGTGGAAGGTCAGCATGCACTCGGCAGGAGCTGGAGGCGTCATCGGAGCACTGATAGCCTATTCAGCCATCTTCGGCTTCAACCCCATCTGGTGGCTCTCGCTGGCCATCTTCGTCGCAGGCTGCGTCATGACCAGCCGCATGCTGCTCCGTCAGCACACCCTTGGCCAAGTCCTGGGCGGCACCCTCATCGGCATCGTCTGCGGCATCGTTGGGACAATACTCATGTAGCCCTGCACCCCATCTTCCGCCTCATCATCTTCAGAAAAAGAAAAAAACAGAGAAAAATCTTCCCAACCCGTGCAGTCTTTCTATAAAAGAGGTATCTATGTCAATAGAGGCAATGTGTTCCCGATGGACATAGAAAAACTCATAGAGCAAGGCATACAGAGCGACAAAGCAGCCCTCGAAAGGCTATACGAAGCGTATCACGGACGGATGACGAAGCTCTGCCAGCGCATTGTGGACAACCGCCAGACTGCTGAAGAGCTGGCACATGACGCGCTCCTGCTAGCCTTTGCCAAAATGGACTCGCTGCGCGACCCACGACGCTTTGAGGCATGGCTGACGAGCATCACGACCAATGTGGCACTTCGCTACAAGCAGCGTCATCATGAGCCGGCAATGCTCTCGCTCTCTACGCTTCGGGAAGAAGAGTTGCTCCAGCAAACGGAACCGACAGAAGAAAAGCCTTTGCCGACAATGGCTGAGCTGATGGCTGCCGTGGACGCCTTGCCAAAAGGGTACAGGCAGGTGTTCAAACTGGCGGTCATTGAAGAGTTGTCACACAAAGAGATAGCCGAAATCATGGGTATCGCAGCACATTCGTCGTCGTCGCAGCTGACAAGGGCGAAGAAGATGCTGCGGAAGTCGCTCGCACACTATTGGATGCTGTGGCTCCTGCCTTTGCTATTGCCTGTTGCCTACTTCTTCCTCAAGCCAGCTGGCAAGCAAGAAGAGTCCACACCTACCGTGACTAAGCAGGAGGAGCCGAAGGTACGTCCTACTGTTCTTGACACGCAGAGAAACACAACCGTCAGGATAGTGGTACCACCCATCATACAGCATGTGACGGACAGCATCGAGGTGGCCGACACCATTCCCGACAATGAGGAGCAGACCGACACGGCAACCATTTTGCACGACAACAAGCCTCTGCCCGACCCCCGCCCTGACAAAGACACTCATGTTGCTGAACTGTTCCCAGAAAAGCCTATAGAGGTAGAGAGCAAAGGGCAAAAGTGGTCGCTGGATTTGGCATACTCGGGCAGCATGGGCGAACAGAACTACAGCCGTCCGTTTACATTCACAGAAACAGAGATGATAGAAGTGCCAACAGGAGAAGTCCCGCCTATCCGCTCCTTCGACAATTGGAGCGACTATGCCGAAGCCCTACAAAGCGGAGTCCTCGACGGTGACTTCAAGAAACAGGGTATATTGTTGAAGATTGCCCAAAACAACGCTGCTCTGCCTGGTACGGATATGATTGAGCGTAAGACTCACCACTTCATGCCCGTCACCTTCTCGTTTGCCTTGAAGTACAGACTGACACATCGCTTCGGCCTTGAGACAGGCTTGACCTATAACCGTTTGAAATCAGAATCCGAAACAGGCACAGGCGGCAACGCCGTCCACGAACAGCAGACCATCCATTACCTCGGCATACCGCTAAAGGCCTCTTATAATATATATAATGTAAGGCGATGGAGCCTCTACGGAAGTCTTGGCGCAAAGTTGGAGGTACCTGTCTATGCTCCGCTCAGTACAAGTTATTTCGTGAACGGCATGAAAGAACTGGAAGAGAAATCTACGCTCCATGCTCCGCTGCAGTGGTCGATAGGCACAGGCCTCGGCTTGCAGTACAACCTCACGCCCCACGTCGGCTTCTTTGCTGAGCCAAGCCTGCAATACTACATCCCGACGGGCAGCGACATCGAGACCTGCCATTCTGAACATCCCTTCACGTTCTCCCTGCCATTGGGAATCCGCATAACATGGTAGTTTTCCTTCTGAAGTAGTGCAGTCTTTTCTTGCTTTGTGGTATCTATCCCTATAGAGAAACAAAACAAGAAAAGACGATGCAGCAACGACATCTGAACCGCAGACTGTACTTCTGCGAGCTGGCAAACACCGCACACGAATTCTACTGGAACTACCTGCAACCGTACATCACGCTGACGCCATCCTCTCGCGTTCTGGAAATAGGCTGTGGCGAGGGCGGCAATCTGCTTCCTTTCTCTGAAAAGGGATGCCAAGTGACAGGCATAGACATCTATCAGAAGCGCATCGATGAAGCCCGCACTTTTTTCGGGGAGCACCACCGACAAGGCACGTTCGTTTGCCAAGACTTCATCCTTACAGAAGAGCCAAAGAGCGAGGCAGAGCGCTACGACCTTATTCTTGTCCACGATGTGATAGAACATATCGAGCCCACTCGCAAACAAACCTTCATGCTTCACATCAAGCCCTTCCTCCGACAGGGCGGCATCGTCTTCTTTGGCTTTCCAGCTTGGCAGAACCCTTTCGGCGGTCATCAGCAAATCAGCATCGGTTTTGCCTCCATGCTTCCATTCATCCATTTGCTGCCAAAGCCACTCTACAAATGCCTGCTGAAAATGAGCGGAGCCACGACAAGTAACATAGGCGAACTGATGAACATACGAGCCTCGCGCATGTCCGTCGAATGTTTCGAGCAGCAAGCATCCCTTGCCGGCTTCACCATCCTGCAGCGCACCCTCTGGCTCATCAATCCCCACTACAAGCAGAAGTTCCACCTCAAGCCTCGACGCATGTGGACGTTCTTTGCACGGATTCCCTACCTGCGCAATTTCCTTACCACTTCCGCCTGGTATTTGCTTTGCTATAAAGAGAAGCGGTAACCAAACCAACAAAACATAATTCGTATGAAAAGAATTCTATTTATTGTACTTCTGGTCGCAACAGGATTGCATATACATGCCAACAATTCAATTCTCTTCACGGAAGTCTGTGTGGCGAACATCGACCAGACGATTGACCACTCGAACAACTACGGTGGTTGGGTGGAAGTGTACAATGCCGGTGACGCGGATGTCTCGCTGAACGGATGGTACGTAAGCGACGATGCCATGAACCTGAAGAAACACAGGCTGACCGATCAGGATGTACTGAGGCCGGGATGCTATGCGCCACTCTTCTTCGACCATAACGCTGCCGATGGCGAATACGGGCCCGATGCTGCAAAGCAAGTGAGGTTCAAGCTCAACAGGAAAGGCGGCATGCTCTTCCTGTCCCAGAATGGCACAAACCAGGACTTGTCCCTCTCCTATCCGGCCTCTGTCCCACGTTGCAGCTTTGCGAGAGTAAATCTGGAGGCAGACGAGTGGCAGTATTGCGGCACTCCCACTCCAGGCCAAGCCAATGCTGGACCTTATGCTCAGGACATGCTGCCTGCTCCCAAAGTCAACTGCGACTCAAGGCTCTTCAACGAAGTTTTCTCCGTTCAGGTCGATATTCCCGAAGGCGCGACGCTTCGCTATACGACGGATGGCAGTACGCCGACTCTCTCAAACGGACAGACAAACTCCGACGGCCTCTTCCCCGTCTCGCAGACAACGGTGTTGCGGCTGCGCCTGTTTGCTGACGACAAACTTCCAAGCAGTGTGGTCACGCGAACCTACATCTACAAGAACAGAAACTACTATCTGCCCATCGTTGCCGTCACAACCGACCCAGACAATCTCTACGACAACATGATTGGTTGCTATGTAGATGGCAAGAACGGCATACAGGGACGAGGCTCAACAGGCAAGTCCAACCTCAACATGGATTGGGAGCGTCCTGTCAACTTCGAGTATATGACGGCAGACGGCAATATGGTCATCAATCAGGAGGCATGCTTCGAGGTGGCAGGTGGATGGAGCCGACACTTCAGGCCGGCATCGTTCAAGCTGCAGGCCAAAAAGCTCTACGACGGGAACGGCCACTTCAGCTTTCCTGTCTTCGCAGGCAAGCCTCATCAGGAGTACAAGCAGCTGCTGATACGCAATGGCGGCAACAACAACAGGACATACGGCGGGCCGCGCATCATGGATGCCATCACTCAGCAGGTTCTGACTTCAAGTGACTTCTATGTCGATGCTCAGGAGTATCAGCCCGCACATGTCTTCGTCAACGGCAAGTACCTGGCCATGATGAACGTGCGGGAACCAACGGGGCGCTTTCATGGTGAGGCCAACTACGGTTACGACGACGACGAGATGGATGCCTTCGAGTACAGCAGCGGCAGTTATCATCAAAAGGGAGGCACGCGCGAAGCATTCGACAGGATGATACAGATGTCCTACGAAGCTGAATCTGACGAAGGATATACCGGCATCGCAGAGCTCCTCGACCTCGACGAGTTCATTCGCTACATGGCTGCAATATGCTACACGGGCACAGGGGACTGGGTGCTGAACAGCAACAACGTGAAGGGCTACCGCTTGCAGGACGGCGGCAGGTTCCACTTCGTCTTCTTCGACCAAGACCTGACTTGGGAACATACCAACAACGTCGAACAATTGGACGGCAATGAAATAATCACCCTCTACCGCAACCTCAAACAGAACAAGACGTTCCGCAGGCAGTTTGTGACGGCCTACTGCATCCTGCACGGCAGTATTTACACGCCAGAACGCTGCCGGCACATAGCCGACAGCATCTGCGCCTTGGTAAAGGATGCCTTGGCTTTCGACAGTCGCTACACTGCCACCACCTACCGCAAACTGCAGGAAACGATGTGGGAGGAAAGTCACAGGGAGGCCCGCATGCAAGCTCTGATGAAGTCATACGCTCTCTCCGACAGCATTCATGTGAGCATCAACACGAACTGCCCATTTACAAGGATTCAGATAGACGGCATGGACGTGCCTTTCAGCCTGTTCGACGGCGTGCTCTTCGGCCCTGTTTCTTTGTCCACAAACTCTGCCGATGGCTATCGTTTCATCGGGTGGAAGGACCAACAGGGCAAGTGGTTGAGCCACGAGGCAGAGTGTCTGATTGCAGCCGGCGGCAACTATACGGCCGTCTATGACGAGCAACGGGATCCCGACATCTCGCCCCTCTGCATCAACGAGGTCAGCGCTGCCAACGACATCTATGTGAACGACTACGGCAAGCGGGCTGACTGGATTGAACTGTATAACCGAGGGCCAGAACCTATTGATGTAGCCAGATGGTTCTTTAGTGACGATAAGAATAGTCCCACCAAATATCAAATCTATACTTCGGGCGAAGTCAGTACAATCATTCAGCCCGGCGAGCATCTGGTCGTATGGTGCGATGGAAAGCCTTCAATAACACAACTGCATCTTCCCTTCAAACTGAAAAACACTGATAACAGCACCTTGTATCTGCAATCGGCAAATGGCGAATGGAGCGATTCCCTGCGGTATGACAGTCATTCGCCGAAGGAAAGCGTTGGGCGGTATCCAGATGGCGGAAACGGAATATGGACGTTCTACCATCCCTCCATCGGGACTGCCAGCATCCCGACCTCCTACGACAGACCTGTCAACTCGGGCGTGAATGCTCTGCCGCCTGCTATTCGGGATGAAGAACTAAAGAACATCAGCTATTATACCCTGAGCGGCATCAAGACCTCGCGTCCGCTGGGCAGCATATACATCAAGGTCAGCACGTCGGGCGCGGAGCAGAGGAAGCTGTTGGGCAGTCCGCGGTAGGACACTCAGCGGCATCGCTGCGCCTTGCCCCATTCTCTCTTTTGCCATCTATCATAGATTTTATTGCATTTTGGGGTGTATGATTTGGAGGGTTGGAGAAAAAAGCTTAACTTTGTAGCGCGATAGAAGTATGCTTCGCAAGTGAAAAGTGAAAAGTGAAAAATCAAAGTTACAAACAACTTGTTAACTTGTCAACTTGTCAACTCGTCAACTCGTAAGTAAATAATAAATTCCATTATGTCTCCAATCGTTAGCATCATTATGGGCAGCACAAGCGACCTGCCCGTTATGGAGAAAGCAGCCAAATTTCTCGATGAAATGGGCATTTTTTTCGAGATGAACGCTTTCTCCGCTCATCGTACACCTCAGGAAGTTGAAGCCTTTGCACGCTCGGCTGAAGAGCGTGGACTGAAGGTCATCATTGCAGGAGCAGGCATGGCAGCAGCTCTGCCTGGCGTAGTGGCGGCCAGCACGACGTTGCCCGTCATCGGCGTCCCCATCAAGGGAATGCTCGACGGCCTCGACGCCATGCTGAGCATCATACAGATGCCTCCCGGCATCCCTGTTGCCACCGTCGGCGTGAATGGTGCACAGAATGCAGCCATCCTTGCTGCCGAGATGCTTGCCTTGAGCGACACAGAACTAGCAGAGAAACTTCGCAACTACAAGCAGGGCCTCAAGGAGAAGATTGTCAAGGCAAACGAGGAACTGAAGGAAGTGAAATATAAATTTAAGACAAACTGAAGTAGATAAAGGAGTTAGAAGAAGATATGCCGCTTTCTGCGGCGAAGATAAAGGACGATACCGTTTGGATGCCAGAGGGCTAAAGCAAACGTCATCTATCTTCTTCTATCTTCTTCTATCTTCATCTGTCTTCTTCTATCTTCTCAATAATAAACATTTCACATGAGACGCAAGACACACGAAGTAAAGATAGGCAAGCTGCGCATTGGTGGCGAGAACCGCGTGGCTGTGCAGAGCATGACGACTTGTTCGACGCTCGACACGGAAGGCTGCATCGCGCAGGCCATACGCATCATCGAGGCTGGCGGACAGCTTGTTCGCCTCACCACGCAAGGCACGCGCGAGGCTGAGAACCTACGCAACATCAAGGCCGGGCTGACGGCACGTGGCTATGGCGACGTGCCGCTCTGCGCCGACGTACACTTCAACCCGAATGTGGCCGATGTGGCTGCCACGATTGTCGAGAAGGTGCGCATCAATCCGGGCAACTATGTCGACCCGGCCCGCCAGTTCAAGACGCTGGAATACACAGACGAGGAGTACAAGCAAGAACTCGCAAGGCTGGACGAGCGCTTCTGCCGCTTCCTTAATATATGTCGCGAGCACGGCACAGCCATCCGTATTGGCGTGAACCACGGCTCGCTCTCCGACCGCATTATGTCCCGCTACGGCGACACGCCGGCAGGCATCGTCGAGTCGTGCATGGAGTTCCTCCGCATCTGCGAGCGTGAGCAGTTCCGCGATGTCGTGGTAAGCATCAAGGCTTCGAACACAGTCATCATGGTGCAGAGCGTTCGCCTGCTCTGTCAGCAGATGGAGAAGGAAGGCATGGACTATCCCTTGCACCTGGGCGTGACGGAAGCCGGCGAGGGCGAGGACGGCAGGCTGAAGAGTGCTGTAGGCATCGGTGCCTTGCTCATCGACGGCATCGGCGACACCATTCGAGTGTCGCTCAGCGAAGAGCCTGAATGCGAGATTCCTGTTGCCCAAAGCATCCTGCAAGCGGCTCGCGTGCAGATGCACAAGACGGAGTACATCTCCTGCCCGGGCTGCGGACGCACGCTCTATGACTTGCAGGACACGATTCGTCGCATCAAGGCTGCTGTCGAGGAGAAAGCCAAAACAGACGCTCGCTACAAGACGCTCAAGATAGGCATCATGGGTTGCATCGTCAATGGTCCAGGCGAGATGGCCGATGCCGATTATGGCTACGTGGGCGCAGCTCGAGGCAAGGTCTCTTTATATAAGAATAAGGAATGTATCGAGAAGAACATCCCTGAGGAGGAAGCCGTGGAACGCCTCATCGCCTTCATCGACAAGGACCTCGGGACCAGTGCATAGTTCATAATTCATAGTTCATAGTGCATAGTCCATAGTGCATAATTAACGATTCACGTTTTGTTTTAACGTCCATAAAAACTTCTTGTTTACTCTTAACATTCCATTATGATTATTTAACGGTCGCGAGTGGATGGATAACAAGACCACCTGCCGAGCCTCGCTCCTCCTCCAGTCCACCTCACGAAAAGCTCAGTTCCCTGACCTCATAGACATCTATCCCCCACGAAGCATCGAGATCTATACCTCCAAAAGCCGCCGTTATCAGATGCAGGAACGCCTCAGGAAAGTTCCCAGACAATACGTCCTGCTGAAGGAGTAAACCGTTTTTCCGGCACATTCCGTGGCTGATACGATGACTATCAGGATATATAGCAATACTCTATTTACCTTTTCAACTTTAATTCGCGAATTAATCAGGCTTGGAATGACAGAAACAGAGTGACTTGTACTGAGAGAGGTGATAGAAGGTACTGTGAAAATAGATAGATGATGCAGAGAAAATAGGGGAAATGTGCAGAGAAAAAGGGGTAAACGTGCTGTCGGTTCCGTTCCATTCCGCCCGCCCTCATATGTTGGGGCGGCCGCCCCAATGTCTTGGAGCGCTCGACCTTATCTGTGCGAGCGGCCGCCCAAAACCATTTTTTATACTATTATGCATAGTGGAAAACCATTTTGTGCCAACTACTATATTGTTTCCTTATATATAGTTGAACAGATACGCTACAGAAAATTATTGAGCATTGAACATTGAGCATTCATGTTTTTTTCGTATCTTTGCGCAAAATAACCAAGAAAAGGAAGTACATCATGGAACTCATTTATCTTCTCTATCTCATCATCGGCATCGCTTTGGGAGCACTGGCTGTCTTCTTTGCCATGCGGTCGCAAGTGCAGGCTGCCAGGGAGCGCAGCACTTCGACGGAGCAGCAGATGCGCGACCAGCAGGAGACGTTCCGGCAGCAGATGCAGGCGATGCAGGAGGCGCAACAGCAACAGATGCGCGACGGGCGCGAATCCCTTCAGCAGCAGTTGCGTTCGCAGCAAGAGTCGCAACAACAGCAGATGGCGCAGCAGATGGCACTCCTGCGCGAGCAGATGAGCACCACCTCCGAGCGCGTACTCAAGGAACGTGCGGCAGAGCTTTCGGCCGTCAACAGCGAACAGCTCTCCAAGATACTCGACCCGTTGCAGGACGACCTCCGGCAAATGCGCTCTCAGACGGAGAAGATGCAGAAGGACCACAATGACTCGCTGCTCCAGCTTAAGGCTGCCATACAAGTCAACATGGAGCGAGAGCGGGCAATGGGCGAGCAGACGGAACGCCTGGCTCAGGCTCTGACAGGTCAGAACAAGATACAGGGCAACTTCGGCGAACTCAAACTGACGCAAATCTTGGAGCAGATGGAGCTGGAGCGCGGCCTGCAGTACGACACGCAGGAGACGATGCGCGACGAGCAGGGACGCACCATCACAAGCGACGAAGGCCGACGCATGGTGCCCGATGCCGTGCTGCATTTCCCCGACGGGCGCGACGTCATCATCGACAGCAAGATGTCCTTCACAGCCTTCGTCGATTACATGAATGCTGAGACAGAAGCCGAGCGCGAGGCTGCCCTCCGTCGCCACCTTGCCAGCATGAGGCAGCACGTCCGCGAACTCGCTCAGAAGCAGTACTTCCGCTATGCCAAGAGCGACAAAGGCCGACTCGACTTCGTCCTGATGTATGTCTTTCAGGAGAGCGCCCTTCAACTTGCCCTGCAAAGCGACACGACACTCTGGAAGGAAGCCTACGACCAGGGCGTCGTCATCTCAGGCAGCCAGTCACTCTACATGACCCTTCGTGTGCTCGAACTCACTTGGAAGCAGACGCGGCAAGTGGAGAACCAGGAGAAGATGATGCAATGCGCCAACACCCTCGTGGAGCGCGTGCAGCTCTTTGCTGAACGCTTCGCAAGAGTCGGTGAAATGCTCGACAAGACACGTCGCAGCTTCGACGACCTCAACACCGTCACCGCTCCCTCCGGTCCAAGCATCACCACCGCAGCCCGCAACCTCCTCAAGTTCGGCGCCCAAGAAAACAAGAAGAAGAAATCTCTCGCCTCGCCCTCGCTCTTGGAGGACAAAGAGGACAGCCAAAAAGAAGGAAAAGAAACCACGGACTGAACGTACCTTACAGAACAACTGCCAGAAAATATCTATTATGAACATGAAAAGAATAACCTTCTTTATGGGTATGGTGATGTCTGTCATTGCCTGCTTTGCTCAAACGAAATGGGTATGGTGATGTCTGTCATTGCCTGCTTTGCTCAAACGAAAAGGAACTACGACGTTGCGGCTTACCTCTATCCCGCCTATGCTTCCGACGATCCTCGTCTGCGACCCTTCTGGCCAACGGGCATGGGCGAATGGGAGACGGTGATGACCATGCAGCAACGCAATCCCGGGCATTACTGGAACCGTCGTCCGCTGTGGGGATACGTCAATGAGGCCGACCCTGCCGTCATGGAAATGGAGATTGAGCAGGCCACCAGTCACGGTGTGAACGTCTTCATCTTCGACTGGTATTGGTTCGACGAGCGTCCCTTCATGGAGACAACGCTTACCAA
>ONSR01000066.1 GCA_900320565.1 uncultured Prevotellaceae bacterium | reverse complement strand
GCAGGACCACTACCGACGACAGCTACACGATGTCCGTTGCGCTTGGGGTGCTCAATGGTCACATATCCTTCCAGGAAGGCTCGCTCAGCAATGGCGGCTTCATTCTCGCGATTGGTGACAGCCTCGCCCGTGGTATGATAGAGCACGCAAGCCTTCTCGCAAAGAGCCGGACAAATGCGGCCCGTGAACTCGGGGAAGGGATTGGTCTTCTTCAATAACTTATATGCTGTTTCCCACTCGCCATGATAAAGTGCGTCATTCCATTCAGGGTCTTTGTTGCCAAGCGGACAAGCCCAATGGCAGAAAGGCACGCCGCAATCCATGCAACGGCTGGCCTGTTCCTGCCTGTCGCGCGTGTTGAGCGTCTGTTCCACTTCGCCAAAGTCATGTATGCGGTCGTGAATAGGTCTGTATCCAGCCTCTTTGCGAGGCACAGTCAGAAATGCTTTCGGATTTCCCATCTTATCTATTGAACATTGATAATTGAACATTGAACATTAGTAGTCTCTCTGAACTTCTGCAATCTTCTGCGAAAGCTTTGCCATCTGCTCCTCCTGCAAGACACGCTTGTATTCGATAGGTACAACCTGGATGAAATCCTCGACGTAGCGTTGCCAGTCATCGAGCATTCGTCCTGCGAGGGCAGAACCTGTGTGGAGGTAATGCTGACGGATGAGTTCGAGCAGTTCCTTGCGGCTAACCGTATCCTCCACAAGGTTTATCTCCACCATATCCATGTTGCAGAAGTAGTCGAAAGTGTGGTCTGGGTCATAGACATAAGCCACACCGCCACTCATTCCGGCTGCGAAATTACGCCCAGTCTTACCAAGAACCACAACACGTCCGCCTGTCATGTATTCGCAGCAATGGTCGCCTGCGCCTTCGATGACAGCAATCGCTCCGCTGTTTCTCACGCCAAAGCGCTCGCCGACCTGTCCGTTGACGTATAGTTCTCCACTTGTAGCACCATAAAGCCCCGTGTTGCCAGCTATGATGTTGTCCTCGGCATGGAACTCAGCATTACTTCCACGAGAAGGCAAGATGCTGATGCGTCCTCCGCTCAGACCTTTGCCGAAGTAGTCGTTAGCCTCTCCTTCGAGCCTCAGGCTCATTCCTTTCACAGCAAATGCACCAAACGATTGCCCAGCAGAACCCTTGAACTTGATGTTGATAGTCCCGTCCGGCAGTCCTGCTTCACCATATTTCTTGGCAATAACGCCTGAAAGCATCGTGCCCACAGCTCTGTCAGTATTCTTGATGGCGAAGTCGAGCGTCGTCTCTTCCTGCTCGTCGATACTCTTCTGCACTTCCTTTATTATCTCCTCATCTTTAACTCCGCAGACCTTTGTAAACTCGCTTCTGTCCCAATAGAGAGGTAGATCTGTGGCGGACTGATAAAGGAGACGGGAGAAGTCGATGGTCTTCTGTTTGTCTGTAACACTTGACGATTGTATCTCTATCAGCTCCGTGTGGCCGATGATGTCCTTCAATTTGTGAACACCTATCTCGCTAAGATATTCTCGTACCTGCTGGGCGAGGAAGGTAAAGAAGTTGACCACATACTCCGACTTGCCCATGAAACGGGCACGAAGGCGTTCGTCTTGCGTAGCCACGCCTACAGGGCAGGTGTTGGTATTGCACTTGCGCATCATCACACAACCCAAAACAATAAGCGGCAACGTACCGAACGAGAACTCGTCGGCACCAAGCATCGCCATGATGATGACGTCCTTGGCAGTCTTCAATTGTCCGTCAGTCTGTAGGCGAACCTGATTGCGCAAGCCATTCTTTACAAGTGTCTGCTGTGTCTCGGCCAGTCCAATCTCAGGACTAATGCCAGCAAAGCGCATACTGCTTGCAGGACTTGCACCCGTTCCACCTTCGGCACCACTAATAACGATGAGGTCGGCCTTTGCCTTCGCCACACCAGCAGCAATAGTTCCAACACCGCTTTCGGCAACCAGCTTCACGCTGACGGCAGCCGAAGGATTGATGTTCTTCAGGTCGAAGATAAGTTGCGCAAGATCCTCGATGCTGTAAATGTCGTGATGAGGAGGTGGCGAAATAAGGCTGATGCCAGGAATGGCATTACGTGTCTTGGCAATAATCTCGTTCACCTTGAAGCCCGGCAACTGTCCGCCTTCGCCAGGCTTTGCACCCTCTTGATCTGAATCTCCTCGGCATTGACAAGGTACTCTGCCGTCACACCAAAGCGACCTGATGCAATCTGCTTTGTCTTGCTGCTCAGACTTACGCCATCTACTTCCGTATGATAGCGGGCGTTGTCCTCGCCACCCTCGCCGGTATTGCTGCGTGTGCCAAGTTTATTCATGGCCAACGCCAAAGCCTCATGTGCCTCGATGCTTAATGCGCCAAACGACATGGCACCTGTCACGAAGTGCCTGACGATGCTTTCCACCGGCTCCACCTCGTCGATGGGCGTTGGCTTTGCAGCTTTCTTGAACCCGAAGAAGTCGCGGATGAAGATAGGCTTCTCCTTCTCGTCCACCATCGCAGACCACTCCTTGAATTTCTTGTACGACCCAAGCCTTGTGGCAATCTGCAGGTTGGCAATCGTGTCGGGATTCCATGCGTGTAGGATGCCATCCTTTCGCCAAGAGAACTGACCGTTGTTTGGCATGAACTCGTTAATATCAGCAGGCTTGAATGCCTCATCGTGTAAGCGAATCGCGTCACGGGCAATCTCCTTCAGCCCAATGCCGCCAATGGCGCTTACCTCTGTGCCGAAGTACCTCCTGAGCAAATCCTCGCCAAGTCCGATGCTCTCGAATATCTTTGCGCCCCGATACGAGCGTATGGTAGAAATGCCCATCTTGCTCATTACCTTCTTCAGGCCTTTATCGACCGCCTTGATATAGTTGGCTTCAGCGGTAGCGTATTCCTCCTGAATCTTATGCTTCTTCACGAGGTCGTCCAAGACTGCAAAAGTCATGTAAGGACAAATGGCACTCGCGCCATAACCTAACAACAAAGCGGCGTGCATCACTTCGCGAATTTCGCCACTCTCTACGATAAGAGCCGTTTGTACACGCTTACCGACGGAAATCAAATAGTGATGGACAGCACTTACTGCCAACAATGAGGGGATAGCGGCGTGTGTCTCATCGATGTCTCTATCAGAAAGAATGATGTAGTTAACACCTTCATCTACACTCTGCTCGGCTTCTTTGCATAGGTCTTCAATGGCTGCGCGAAGTCCACTTGCTCCCTTCTGTATCTCGAACAAAATAGCGAGCTTCTTAGTCTTGAACCCCTTGTACCTTATATTACATAATATGTCGAGCTGTGTGTTCGTGAGCACAGGCTGTGGTAGCCTTACCATCTTGCAGTTCGAGGCATCGGGCGTCAGGATGTTTGTGCCAACGGCTCCGATGTACTCCGTCAACGACATCACCAGTTCCTCGCGAATGGGGTCGATGGCAGGGTTCGTTACCTGAGCGAACTGCTGACGGAAATAGTTGAAGAGAATCTGCGGACGGTCGCTGATGACTGCCAACGGCGTGTCGTTGCCCATCGCTGCCACAGGCTCCTGTCCTGCTGTTGCCATCGGGACAATAGTTCTGTCGATGTCTTCTTGGCCGAAACCGAAGCCCCGGAGCTTGCGTTCGTAGTTCGGGACAGAATTCTCAACATGCCGACCGCTCTTGAGCTTCTCCAACTGGATGCGATTCGCTTGGAGCCATTCGCGATAGGGGTGCGCCTTTGCCAGTTGTTCTTTTATCTCGCCGTCGTAGTAAATCTTGCCTTCCTGCGTGTCGATGAGCAGAATCTTACCAGGCTGCAAGCGTCCTTTGCTGACAACGTCGCTTGACTCGAAGTCCATCACACCGACTTCCGAAGCTACCACCATTATGCCTTGCTTCGTAATCGTATAGCGACTGGGACGAAGGCCGTTTCTGTCGAGCATGCCGCCTGCATAGCGTCCGTCGCTAAAGAGTAGTGCAGCAGGTCCATCCCACGGCTCCATCAATATGGAGTGGTATTCGTAGAAAGCCTTGAGGTCCTCGCTTATCGGATTCTTGTCGTTGAAGCTTTCGGGCACAAGTATTGCCATTGCCTGGGGCAGCGAGAGACCACTCATCGTAAGGAACTCGAAGACATTGTCAAGGCTTGCCGAGTCGCTCATTCCTTCCTGAACGATAGGCCGCAAGTCCTTGATGTCGCCCAAAGCCTCGCTGCTGAGCACGCTCTCCCTTGCTTTCATCCATCCACGATTGCCTCGAATGGTATTGATTTCACCATTATGTGCCAACAGACGGAAGGGCTGCGCCAGCTTCCACTTCGGGAAGGTATTGGTAGAGAAACGAGAATGTACGAGGGCAAGTCCGCTCGTAAAGTATGGGCTTGACAGGTCCGTGAAGTATCTTCGCAGTTGCCCGGAAGTCAACATGCCCTTGTAGATGATGTTCTTCGAAGAAAGGGAGCAGATGTAGAAGTCCTCGTTGTCGGTGCGTTTCTCTATGCGCTTCCTTATCTTATATAATATGCCGTCGAGCTTCGGAGCTTGCTCTTCAGTCGCTCCTGTCACGAAGATTTGCTTGATGTCAGGCTCAACCTCTCTTGCTCCCACGCCCAAGACTTCGGGACACGTCGGCACAGTCCTGACATGCATCAGCTCCAGTCCTTCGCGCTCAATCTCTTCTATCATTATGCTCAGTATTGTTTGTTGAGCCTTTTCGTCTTTTGGAAGGAACACAAGCCCTGTGCCGTACCGACCTTTCTCAGGTACAGGAATGCCTTGCAGGAGAATGAACTCATGCGGAATCTGCACCATGATGCCTGCACCATCGCCCGTTTTATCACGCGTCTCTGCACCACGATGCTCCATGTTCTCCAGCACCTTCAATGCGTTGTCAACAAGTTCATGGCTCTTGCCTCCATGAATGTTCACCACCATGCCCACGCCGCAGGCATCGTGTTCGTATGCTTCTTGATATAAGCCCTTGTTCATTTACAATTTGACGATTTACAATTTACTATCAATTCGGCGAAGTGCCTTTTCTGTATTCTCATGTGTTCCAAAGGCTGTGAGTCGCACGTAACCTTCTCCCTGGACACCAAAACCAACGCCTGGAGTGCAGACTACATGTGCAGAATGAAGCATCCAGTCGAAGAACTCCCAAGATGTCATGCTGCCAGGTGTTTGGACCCAGAGGTAAGGCGCATCTATGCCGCCATAGACCTTGAAGCCCATTCCTGTCAACGCCTTTCGCATCATGCGTGCATTCTCCATATAGTAGGCAATTGTAGTCTTTATCTGAGTCTTGCCTTTGGGTGTATAGATAGCTTCCGCAGCTCTTTGAGCAAGATAACTTGTGCCGTTGAATTTCGTTGATTGACGCCGATTCCAAAGTTTGTTAAGAGACGCTCTCAAGGTTTTCGGCACCACAGTATATCCGCATCGGATGCCTGTGAAGCCTGCCGTCTTGGAATAAGAGTGGAACTCCACAGCACATTGTTTCGCATCGGCAATATCGTAGATGCTGTGAGGAACTTCCTCGCTTTGTATATAAGCCTCGTAGGCAGCATCATAGAAGATAAGTGCATTCTCGCGAATGGCATAATCTACCCACACTTTCAATTGTTCTTTAGTGAGCGTCGTGCCCGTTGGATTGTTAGGGTAACAGAGGTAGATGACGTCCACATGCCCAGTTGGCAACTCAGGCACAAAACCATTCTCTGCTGTGCATGGAAGCTTGACAATCTCTCTTCCCGCCATAGTGTTAGCATCAATATATACCGGATAGACTGGGTCTGTGACTGCGACTACACATTTCGCAGAGAGCAGTTCCTGGAAGTTTCCTGTGTCACTCTTTGCGCCGTCGCTGACGAACACTTCGTCTGCCTCGATGTCTATGCCTCTTGAACGGAAGTCATTCTCTACGATGGCTTCACGCAGGAAGTCGTAGCCGCGTTCAGGACCATAGCCGCGAAATGTTGTAGCTATGGCCATTTCGTCCGTTGCCTTGTGCAATGCCTCGATGACTGCCGGGGCGAGTGGTTGTGTTACATCGCCAATGCCAAGGCTGATGACGTCTGCCTTCGGATGTTCCTCCTTATAAGCATTCACTTTCCGAGCAATCTCGGTAAAGAGATAGGACTCCGATAGCTTCAAGAAATTCTCGTTAATTAGTGCCATTATTTTGAATTGATTTCTATTTCACCTTCATACACAAATTCGGCAGGACCAGTCAGATAGACATGATTGTCTTGCTCTCGCCATTCGACTTCGAGCGTGCCGCCGTCCATGATGATGCGGTTCGTCCTGCCTCCTCGTCCTGTCTTCGTTGCAGCCACAGCCACGGCACAGGCTCCTGTGCCACATGCCATCGTGATACCACTTCCGCGCTCCCAAACGCGTACTCGAATGCCGTCAGGACGCATTTCGGCAAATTCGATGTTTACGCGTTCGGGAAACGCAGGGTGGTATTCCAGTTCTCTTCCTTTATCATTAACTGCATCCACATCATCTGTAAATATAACATAGTGCGGATTGCCCATCGAAACGAATATGCCTTCTGGGAGCGTTTTCTTTGTAGGGCTGAACTGTACTTCGTTGTCGAATACTGGCTCACCCATATCGACTGTTACATTCTCAACGATGCTTGTCGAGGTAAGTTTCAACATCAGCACCTTGAGGCCAGATGGTGAAAGAAGTCTGATTTCAGTCTTGTCGGCCAGTCCTTTCTCATAAAGATACTTCCCGATGCAGCGACAAGCATTGCCGCACATCATGGCTTCTGAGCCGTCGGCATTGAAGATACGCATCGAGAAGTCGGCCTCGGGAATGGGACTGCGACCGATCAGCACAAGTCCGTCAGACCCGATACCCTTATGGCGGTCACTCCAAAGACGTGCCAACTCCGATGGACCATCTATATTATATAATAATGTATTAATGTAGATGTAGTCGTTGCCTGCACCATGCATCTTCGTGAAGTGTATTGTTCGTTTCATTTTGCTTCGGAATTAGCACATTTTCTGTCACTTTGTCTGTTTACGATGCAAAGGTATGTCAATTTGTTCGGACTTACCTTGTCTTTGCATCAAAAACACACTTTTAAGTCAGTAATTATTGACATATATCAATTGTTGTACTCCATTTTGTTTCTTTTTGCTTGAAAAATTGTAATTATTCTGACGATTTGCCGTACATTTGCACTCGAAACATTGCAATGTGACACTAAGGACGCTCATTAATTAATAGTTTAAAGTATGAAGAAGATTGAAGCGATTATTCGCAAGACCAAGTTCGAGGATGTCAAGGAAGCATTACTTTCTTCGGACATTGATTGGTTTGAGTATCACGATGTACACGGCATCGGCCAGAGCCGACAGGAACGCATCTATCGTGGCGTCCAGTATTCGACAGATGTCATTGAGCGTGTTGCGCTGACCATTGTTTGCCGCGACCAGTTTGTGGAGCCTACGGTAAAAGTCATCATCGAAACTGCTCACACGGGCGAGGTTGGCGATGGGCGCATCTTTGTAAGCGACATGATCGACACATGGAGCATCCGTACAGGTGAACATGGCGACACAGTATTAAGAGACAAGAAATAAAGGAAAAGGATAACAAAAGCACGTTAATTATGAACGATATAGCACTTTCATTAGATACTGTATGGATGTTATTGGCAGCTATGCTTGTGTTTTTTATGCAGCCTGGCTTTGCTCTTTGCGAGGCAGGTTTTACCCGCAGCAAGAACACAGCTAACATCTTGTTCAAGAACTTTGTGGATTTCATGTTCGGCTCGTTGCTGTTCTGGTTCGTAGGCTTTGGCTTCATGTTCGGTTCAGACGGCGTAGGTTTTATCGGTATGCCCAACTGGGGCGACCTCTCCTTCTATAAAGGCGACCTGCCCGTAGAGGGTTTTCTCATCTTCGAGACTGTGTTTTGTGCCACGAGTGCCACGATAGTCAGCGGCGCGATGGCAGAGCGAACGAAGTTCTCGATGTACGTCATCTACAGCGCCATCATATCATTACTGATATATCCCATCGAAGGCCATTGGACATGGGGTGGGGGCTGGCTCTGTAACGATGCAGCCGACGGCTTCATGATGCAGACCTTTGGCGACGTTTTCCACGACTTCGCAGGCTCAGCCATCGTGCATAGCGTGGGTGGCGTGCTGGCTTTGATAGGAGCGATGGCATTGGGGGCACGTCGAGGCAAGTACGCAAAGGACGGCAGCAGTCGTGCCATTCCGGGCCACTCGCTGACCCTTGCGGCCCTGGGTGTCTTTATCCTCTGGATGGGATGGTTCGGCTTCAATCCTGGTTCACAACTGGCTGCCAGCGGAGCCGTCAACCGACAGGCCATCTGTCACGTCTTTTTGACGACCAACCTCGCCGCAGCTGCCGGAGGTGCCGCCACGATGTTTGTAACCTGGCTGAAGTACAAGAAGCCCTCGTTCTCCCTGACGTTGAACGGCGTACTGGCAGGCCTTGTGGGCGTTACGGCAGGCTGCGACCTCGTCTCACCCGCAGGGGCCGTCCTCATCGGTTTAGTTTGTGGAACCATATTGGTCTTCTCCATCGAATTCATCGACCATGTGTTGCACATCGACGACCCTGTCGGTGCCAGCTCCGTACATGGCGTCTGCGGTATCCTCGGCACGTTGATGACCGGCCTTCTCTCTACGAGCAACGGCGCGCTCTATGGCCACGGCTGGGGCTTCTTTGGGGCTGAATGTTTCGGCATCCTTGTCATCGACCTCTGGGCAGCTGCCTGCGGCTTCCTTCTCTTCTTTGGTATCAAGAAGCTTCACGGCCTTCGAGTGCCCGTCCGTATTGAGGACGAAGGACTGGACGTGTATGAGCATGGGGAACTTTGCTACAATTAATAATTCACAATTCATAATTCACTTCGACATGAAACGATTACTCATTATAGCTCTATCTCTGGTCGGTATGGCCACGACGAGCGCAAAAGACAAAATAGAAGCAACCATCGGTGCCGACCTCGTCAGCCAGTACATTTGGCGCGGTCAGAACCTCGGCGACTTCAGCTTGCAGCCCACGCTTGGCGTTGGCTACAAGGGCATTAGCCTCTCTGCATGGGGCAGTGTTGGCATCAGTAACAGTTCCAACACCAAGGAGTTGGACCTGACTCTCAAGTACGAACACAAAGGATTCAGCGTAGGTGTGACCGACTACTGGTTTTCCGAGGGCAGTTACTTCCAGTATCATGCACACAAGACAACCCATGTCTGGGAGGGCTTCGTAGGCTACGACTTCGGCTTCCTCTCTGCCACATGGTACACGAATTTTGCTGGCAACGATGGTTTGAACGGCAGCGACAAGCGAGCCTACAGCAGTTACTTCGAGTTGTCGGCACCTTTCCGCCTGGCAAAACTCGACTGGATGGGGACTGTTGGCATTGTGCCTTGGCGTACGACGAGCTACGGCACCAACGACTTTGCCTGCACCAACGTTTCGCTCCGAGCCACGAAGAACTTCCTCATCAAGCAGAAGTACCACCTGCCCGTCTATGCCGGTCTGACCTCCAATCCCTGTTCGGGCAAGTTCTATTTCATCTTCGGAATTGCATTCTCGCTTAATACCGGCGAGTTATAATCCAATTTGAAGCATGTCTCCCTAAACTATAACTAACTTGACCTCGCACGTGTAGTTTGCCAACTTCACACGTGTAAACGCTCAACTTAACGTGTGTTGTTGTCCAACTTCACACGTTAAGTTTAAGCATCTCTCACGTCATTCCAAACAATCAAATGTGTTACAAGGATAATTTGACCATACGAAAATTGATATTTATCAATGATTTTGTTGTTTCCTTTTCATTTTGTAAGATAAAACATTGCAAATATAACAAAATGTCGTAACTTTGCATCTAAATCAAGAAAAGTGACATTAACAAGGCAAGCGGTATGGAAACAAAGTATATCTTCGTCACCGGTGGTGTCGTTTCGTCGTTAGGCAAAGGCATCATTTCCGCGAGTATCGGCAAGTTGCTGCAGGCTCGTGGCTATAAGGTCACCATTCAGAAGTTCGACCCCTACATTAACATCGACCCAGGCACACTCAATCCATACGAACACGGAGAGTGCTATGTGACGGCAGACGGTATGGAGACGGACCTTGACCTTGGTCATTATGAGCGCTTTACGGACATCCAAACAACCCGTCACAACTCTATAACGACGGGCCGTATCTATCAGGCAGTCATCGATAAGGAACGCCGTGGCGACTATCTCGGCAAGACGATTCAAGTCGTGCCGCACATCACGGACGAGATAAAGAGACGCATCAAGGAGAATGCTCAGCACGAACATTTCGACTTTGTCATCTCCGAGATTGGCGGCACGATAGGTGACATCGAGAGTGCCCCCTTTATGGAAGCCATCCGACAACTGCGTTGGGAAATGGGAAAGGATGCAGTAAACATCCACCTTACCTATGTCCCTTACCTCCATGCAGCAGGCGAATTCAAGACGAAACCTACGCAACATTCGGTGAAGGAGTTGCAGAGCATGGGCATTCAGCCAGACATACTCATACTCCGCACAGAGCATCATCTGGGGGACAGCATCTTGCGGAAGGTTGCTTCCTTCTGCAACGTTGAGCCAGAATGCGTGGTGCAAAGCGAGGATATGCCAAGCATCTACGAGGTTCCTGTCAATATGCAGCACCAAGGTCTCGATATCGCGATACTTAGGAAACTTGGTTCACCATTACAATTTTCCTCATTGGATGGAGAGATGCAGCCTGTTCCTGGGCTGGTTTCATGGTATCATTTCCTCCATCTGCAGCAGGAAGCAAAGCAGGAAATTCACATCGGGTTGGTTGGCAAGTATGACCTCCAAGATGCCTATAAGAGCATTCGCGAAAGCCTTTACCTTGCCGCCATCTATAATGGTCGCAAGGCAAAACTGCACTTCATCAACGGCGAAGAGGTCAAAAGAGAGAATATCGCAGCTCGGTTAGAAGGGATGAGTGGTATCGTCATCTGCCCAGGCTTTGGCCAGAGAGGCATTGAAGGCAAGATTATCGCGGCAGAATATGCTCGCACTCACGACATACCGACCTTCGGTATCTGCCTTGGAATGCAGATGATGGTCATTGAATTCGCACGAAATGTACTGGGCTATAAAGATGCCAACAGCAGCGAGATGGACAATCAGACCTCACACAACGTCATCGACATGATGGAAGAACAGAAATCTATCACGCAAATGGGCGGAACGATGCGATTGGGTGCTTACGATTGCGAACTTGTTGAAGGCAGTCGTGCATACGATGCATACGGCAATGAAACGCATATCCAAGAAAGACACAGACACCGTTATGAGTTCAACAGTAGCTATCAGAAAGAGTATGAAGCTGCAGGCATGAAGTGTGTTGGCATCAATCCTGACACAAACCTTGTCGAGATTGTTGAGGTGCCATCTCTAAAGTGGTACATCGGTACACAATTCCATCCCGAATACTCATCTACGGTGCTACATCCGCATCCCTTGTTCATGAGTTTCATTAAAGCTTGCATATCAAAATAAAATGGAACAATTGAAGCATGAATGTGGTGTGGCTTTGGTGAGGCTCTTGAAGCCCCAAAGCTACTACGAGCAGAAGTACGGCACGCAGTCCTACGCCCTGAACAAACTCTATCTGATGATGGAGAAGCAGCATAACCGCGGCCAAGAGGGTGCAGGTATTGCCTGCGTTGACATGAATGCACCTGTTGGCTCGGAGTACATGTTTCGCGAAAAGGCTTTAGGCAAAGACGCTATTACGGAGATATTCGACCTTGTAACGCCTGAATGGACAAGTGCCCAACTCTTTATGGGACACCTACGATACTCCACAACTGGCAAGAGCGGTCTTCAGTATGTGCATCCCTTCCTGCGTCGTAACAACTGGCGGGCCAAGAACCTCTGTCTTTGCGGCAACTTCAATATGACGAACATCGAGGAGATATTCGAGAAGATTGTTAAGCAAGGACAGTCTCCTCGCATCTATAGCGACTCGTATATCACGCTCGAACTGATGGGGCATCGGCTGGACAGGGAAGTAGAACGCCTGTTCGTCGAGGCTAAACAGAAAGGATTGGAAGGCACAAACATTACTCATTATATAGAAGACAACGTGCAGATGGCCAATGTGCTGCGTACCACGATGGTGGACTACGACGGCGGCTATGTGATGTGCGGCATGACTGGCAGCGGCGAGATGTTTGCCATGCGCGACCCTTGGGGCATCCGTCCGGCCTTTTGGCATCAGGACGACGAGGTGATTGCCGTGGCCAGCGAGCGTGCTGTATTGCAAACAACCTTTGACCTCGCTTGTGAAGACGTTCAGGAGTTGCCTGCAGGCAAGGCACTCATCATACACAAGGACGGCAGCTCTGCTGTGGAAACCATCTTGGAGGCAAAGCAACAAAGCCGTTGTTCCTTCGAGCGCATCTACTTCAGCCGAGGTTCCGACCGCGACATCTACCACGAGCGCAAGCAACTTGGCCAGCAGCTCACAGCTCCCATCCTCAAGGCCATCGACGGCGATACTGAGCACACCGTCTTCTCCTTCATTCCCAACACAGCAGAGGGGCCTGCGAAGTCAAGGACTTCATGTGCGTAGCGAGAAGGTTGCATGGAAGGACATCAAGTTGCGTACCTTCATCACGGAAGCAGGCTCACGCAACGACCTCGCCTCGCACGTCTATGACATCACCTACGGTTCCCTGCGGCCTTATGAAGACAACCTCGTCATCATCGACGATTCCATTGTTCGAGGCACCACGTTGAAGGAGAGCATCTTCAAGATACTCGACCGCTTGCATCCCAAGAAGATAGTGATGGTCAGCAGTTCGCCGCAGATTCGCTACCCCGACTACTATGGCATCGATATGGCGCGTCTTGAGGAGTTCTGCGCTTTTCGTGCCACCATCGCCCTCATCGAAGAGCGTGGCATGTGGCAGCTAATCACAGACACATACGAGGCTTGTCTTGCCGAACTCCGCAAGCCAGCAGCAGAACAACGGAATTGCGTCAGCGCCATCTACAAGCCTTTCAGCATAGAAGAAATCAACCAAAAGATGGCCGAGATGCTTCGTCCAGCAGGGATGCAAGCGCCTGTCGAGTTCGTCTTTCAGACCATCGAGGGCCTTCATGCCGCTTGCCCCAACCATCAAGGCGACTGGTACTTCACCGGACGTTATCCCACTCCAGGTGGCAACCGCCTCGTGAACCAGGCATTTGTGAAATATAGAAAAAACACCAACAGCCCTCTCTGACTCCCCATTAAAGTTGAAGAACTATTAAATCGTAAATAGTAAATCGTCAAATAGTAAATGACATCATGTGTGGAATTGTAGGTTACATAGGCTCGAAGAAAGCCTATCCTATTTTGATTAAAGGTCTCAAGCGCTTAGAGTATCGTGGCTATGACAGCGCCGGCGTGGCAATGATTAGCGACAGTGGCGACCTCAATGTTTATAAGGCAAAAGGTAAGGTTGACAACCTGACCGATTATTGCAACGACAAGGACGTGTCGGGCTGCGTAGGCATCGCTCATACACGATGGGCAACGCATGGCGAGCCGTCGGCACGCAACGCTCATCCCCACTATTCGAGCACCCACAACCTTGCCATCATCCATAACGGCATCATTGAGAATTATGCCGACATCAAGACGCAGCTTCAGGCAAAAGGCGTGGAGTTCAAGAGTGACACCGATACGGAAGTGCTCGTGCAACTCGTGGAGTACATCATGGTGAAGAAGAACCTGCCGCTCGTCGAAGCCGTGCAGGTGGCGCTCCATCAGGTGATTGGAGCCTACGCCATTGCCATCATCGACAAGCGCGACCCTCGCCAAATCATCGCGGCACGCAAGCAGAGTCCGCTGGTGGTAGGCATCGGCAAGGATGAGTTCTTCTTAGGCTCAGACGCAAGTCCTATCATAGACTATACGGACAAAGTAGTCTATCTGGAGGACGGCAACATCGCCGTTATTCGTCTGGGAGAAGAACTCAAGGTGATAAGCATTCTCGGCGAGGAGCAGGAACTGAAGGTGAAGACGGTTGACATCGATCTCGGCCAGATAGAAAAAGGCGGCTACGAGCACTTCATGCTGAAGGAAATCTTCGAGCAGCCGGAGTGCCTGATGAACTGTATGCGAGGACGCATCAACGTCGAGGGCAACCATGTGACGCTGTCTGCCATGATCGACTATCGCCAGCAACTGCTTGGCGCAAAGCGCATCGTGATTGTGGCATGCGGCACATCGTGGCACGCCGGTCTCATCGGCAAGCAGCTCTTCGAGAGCCTGTGCCGCATCCCCTGCGAAGTGGAGTATGCCTCGGAGTTCCGCTATCGCAATCCTGTGGTGACGAAGGACGATGTGGTGATTGCCATCTCGCAGAGCGGTGAGACAGCCGACACGCTGGCTGCCATCCAACTGGCTAAGGAGCAGGGTGCCTTCATCTTCGGCATCTGCAACGCCATCGGCTCGAGCATCCCAAGAGCCACTAACACAGGAACCTACATCCATGTTGGCCCGGAGATCGGCGTTGCTTCCACAAAAGCCTTCACGGGTCAGGTGACGGTCCTTTCGATGCTTGCACTATGCCTGGCTGCCGAGCGGAAGACCATCTCCGAGGACTTGTACAAGCAGATGGTGAAGGAACTCACACAGATACCCGACAAGATGGTGCAAGCCCTCAAGACCAACGAACAGATTGAGCACCTTGCTCCCATCTTCACCTACGCCAAGAACTGCCTCTATCTGGGGCGCGGGTACAACTATCCCCTGGCCCTTGAAGGTGCCTTGAAGCTAAAGGAGATTTCCTACATTCATGCTGAAGGTTATCCTGCTGCGGAGATGAAGCACGGCCCCATCGCCCTGATTGATAGTGAGATGCCCGTCTTCGTCATCGCCACTCGCGACCGTCTCTATGAGAAAGTCATCTCGAACATACAGGAGGTGCGGGCGCGTGGCGGACGTGTCACGGCCCTCGTCACCGAAGGCGACACGCAGATTCAGAAGTTTGCCGACCACGTCATCACTCTGCCCGACACGCTCGAATGCTTCCAGCCCCTCATCGCCAGCATCCCTCTGCAACTGCTCGCCTACCACATTGCAGTATGTAAAGGCAAAGATGTTGACCGCCCAAGGAACCTCGCCAAAAGTGTCACGGTGGAGTAGAAGACACAACAAGTTGTTTGCTGCATGGCGACAAAGCAAACAACTCAACGAGACATCTCATACGATTCATCGTTTTCCACGCTGAACTTGCACTAAATAAAATGACAATTTAAAAGCATCACCCTGTCCATCTCCTAAAAAGTAGAGGGGAAGTAAATAACTAAATTACTAAATTGTACATGAATTGAAGTCCGCGACTACAATCGCGCCTTTGTTTTTCGCAAGGCTCAGGCGCAGGCGGAACAAAAGAATTAAAGAAATCGTAAATCATTAAATAGTAAATATCATTATGTGTGGAATAGTATCAATCTTCAACATTAAGAAGCAGACGCACGAACTGCGCGATAAGGCCCTGCGCATGAGTCAGAAGATCCGTCATCGCGGGCCGGACTGGAGTGGTATATATTGTGGCGGCTCGGCCATCCTTGCCCATGAGCGCCTCTCCATCGTTGACCCTGAAAGTGGCGGACAGCCCTTGTTCTCTCCCGACAAGAAACAAGTGTTGGCAGTCAACGGCGAGATTTACAATCATCAGGAGATACGCCGCCGCTATGCAGGCCGTTATGAGTTCCAGACAGGCAGTGACTGCGAAGTCATCCTTGCGCTCTATCGCGACAAAGGCATCAATTTCCTGGAGGACATCAACGGCATCTTTGCCTTCGCCCTTTATGACGAGGAGAAGGACGCCTTCCTGATTGCTCGCGACCCCATCGGTGTGATACCTTTATATATAGGTTATGACAGCGACGGAACAGTCTATGTCGCTTCCGAATTGAAGGCACTTGAAGGCCATTGTGAGCAATACGAGCCTTTCCTTCCAGGGCACTATGCCTACGGCAATTCAAAATCGTTAAATTCAAAATTCAAAATTGAAAGATACTATAAGCGTGATTGGTTCGACTATGATGCAGTAAAGGACAATCTTGCTTCAGTATCGGAAATCCGCGATGCTTTGACTGCAGCCGTGAAGCGTCAGTTGATGTCCGACGTTCCCTATGGTGTGCTGCTCAGCGGCGGGCTTGATTCTTCTGTCATCTCTGCCATTGCTGAGAAGTTCAGCGAGCATCGTATCGAGGACAATTCGCAGACACGAGCCTATTGGCCTCGTCTGCATTCCTTCGCGGTTGGCTTGAAGGGCGCTCCCGACTTGGCAAAGGCGAAGTTGGTGGCTGACCACATCGGCACCGTGCATCATGAAATCAACTACACCATACAGGAAGGGCTTGATGCCATTCGCGACGTCATCTATTTCATCGAGACATACGACGTGACGACCGTCCGTGCGTCCACCCCGATGTACCTGCTTGCCCGCGTCATCAAGTCGATGGGCATCAAGATGGTGCTCAGTGGTGAGGGTGCAGACGAGGTGTTCGGTGGCTACCTTTATTTCCACAAGGCACCCAACGCGAAAGCCTTCCATGAGGAGACAGTTCGCAAGCTCAGCAAGCTCCATTACTACGATTGCCTCCGTGCCAACAAGAGTCTTTCGGCTTGGGGTGTAGAAGGACGTGTGCCGTTCCTCGATAAAGAGTTTCTTGACGTGGCGATGCGGACAAATCCCGAAGCAAAGATGTGCCCAGGCTCAACCATTGAAAAGAAGATAGTCCGCGAGGCTTTTGCTGATATGTTGCCCGCGGAGATCGCTTGGCGGCAGAAGGAACAATTCAGCGATGGCGTTGGCTATTCATGGATTGACACGCTGAAGAAGATTACCTCCGAAGCCGTCAGCGACGAACAGATGGCACATGCTGCAGAGCGTTTCCCCATCAATCCGCCGCTCAACAAAGAGGAGTACTACTATCGCAGCATCTTCGCCGAGCATTTCCCCAGCGAGTCTGCAGCACGAAGCGTAAACCAAGAGGCAAGTGTGGCATGCTCCACAGCCATCGCTCTTGAATGGGATGCCGCATTCAAAAACATGAACGACCCCAGCGGAAGAGCCGTTAAAGGCGTACACAAGCAGGCCTATTGAAAAGGTGAAAAATATAAAAAGCAATGAAGGAAGCGAGACTCATACTAGATGATGGCACAGAGTTCTGCGGCCAGTCGTTCGGCTACGAGGCAAATGCCGTGGGCGAAGTGGTGTTCAATACTGCGATGACAGGCTATCCGGAAAGCCTGACCGACCCAAGCTATGCAGGGCAGATACTGGTGACGACTTATCCCTTGATAGGAAACTATGGCGTTCCTGATACAGGCGGAGAACCTTTGCCAAAGTTCATGGAAAGCGAGAGGATTCATGTTAAAGGCCTCGTCGTGGCAGATTACAGCGAGAAGTACAGCCATTGGAATGCCAAGGAGTCTCTCGCAGAATGGCTGAAGCGAGAAAAAATCCCTGCCATCACAGGCATCGACACTAGAAGGCTCACAAAGCGACTCAGAGAGTGTGGCGTAATGAGAGGGAGAATTGTTGTTTCGGTGGACTCTGAATATCTTGAAAACACAGATTACGGCAGCATCAATTGGGTGGAGAAGGTGAGTTGCAAGGAAGTCATTCGCTATAACGAGGGAGCAGACAAACGTGTAGTGCTTGTTGACTGCGGTGTCAAGGCCAACATCATTCGATGTTTAATGAATCGAGGCGTTGAGGTTATCAGGGTTCCATGGGACTACGATTTCAATCAGCTTGACTTCGATGGTTTGTTCCTTGCGAATGGACCTGGCGATCCAGAGCAATGTAGCAAAACCGTAGAGCACATTCGTACATTTTTTAATAATCCTAATGTTCGGCCCCTCATGGGCATCTGTCTTGGCAATCAACTCTTGGCAAGGGCAGCAGGTGCAAAGACGTACAAGCTGAAGTATGGTCATCGCAGTCATAATCAGCCGGTGCAGCATGTAGGTACCACCAAATGCTTCATCACAAGTCAGAATCATGGTTATGCCGTCGATGCCTCGACCTTGCCTGCCGACTGGGAACCTTTGCTCGTGAACATGAACGACGGCTCTAACGAAGGCATCCGCCATAAGACAATGCCCTGGTTCTCTGCACAGTTCCACCCCGAAGCCTGCTCCGGACCTACAGATACGGAATGGATGTTTGATGAATTTGTTGCATTAGTAAACGAGTTGACAAGTAAACGAGTTGACAAGTTGGTTGAAGAAGGAAACAACTTGTCAACTCACAACCAACTTGTCAACTCGTCAACCATAAAGAAGGTCCTCCTTCTTGGCTCGGGCGCTCTCAAGATCGGGCAGGCTGGTGAGTTTGATTACAGCGGAGCACAAGCACTCAAGGCTTTGAAAGAAGAAGGCGTCAAGTCGGTGCTCATTAACCCTAATGTCGCAACGGTTCAGACCTCAAAGGACGTTGCAGATACGGTCTATTTCCAGCCCGTTACGCCTGAGTTTGTGGAGCATGTCATAGAAAAGGAGCGGCCAGATGGCATCCTGTTGAGCTTCGGCGGACAGACGGCCTTGAACTGCGGCGTGGAGCTATATAAGAAAGGTGTCTTTGCCAAGTATGGCGTCAAAGTCCTTGGCACACCTGTTCAGGCTATCATCGACACAGAAGACCGCGACCTCTTTGTCAAGCGACTCGACGAGATTGGCGTGAAGACCATCAAGAGTGAGGCTTGCAGCACTATCAAGGAAGTGCAGAAGGCCGCTCACGAACTGGGTTTCCCCGTCATCCTTCGTGCCGCATACGCCCTCGGCGGTCTTGGCTCGGGCTTCTGCGACAACGACGACGAACTGTTGGCACAAGCCGAGGAAGCCTTTGCCTTTTCGCCTCAGGTATTGGTCGAGAAGTCGTTGAAAGGATGGAAAGAAATTGAATATGAAGTGGTGCGCGACAGGTACGACAACTGCATCACGGTCTGCAACATGGAGAACTTCGACCCGCTCGGCATCCATACGGGCGAGAGCATCGTCGTTGCTCCATCGCAGACGCTCAGCAATAGCGAGTACCACAAGCTGCGTGCCCTTGCCATCAAGATTATACGCCACATCGGCATCGTTGGCGAATGCAATGTGCAGTACGCTCTCGACCCTGCTTCTGAGGACTATCGCGTCATCGAAGTCAACGCCCGCCTCAGCCGCTCATCTGCTCTGGCAAGCAAAGCCACAGGCTATCCCCTGGCCTTCGTCGCTGCCAAGCTCGGTCTCGGTTACGGACTCTTCGAGTTGAAGAACTCTGTCACCAAGACCACCAGCGCCTTCTTTGAACCTGCCCTCGACTATGTCGTTTGCAAGATTCCGCGCTGGGACCTCTCCAAGTTCCACGGCGTGAACCACGAGTTGGGCTCCAGCATGAAGAGCGTAGGCGAGGTGATGGCTATTGGTCGAACTTTCGAGGAGGCCATTCAAAAAGGCTTGCGCATGATAGGGCAGGGTATGCATGGCTTTGTAGATAATCACGAGATTAAGATTCCGAACGTTCCAGAAGCTCTCCAACATGCTACGGACTTACGTGTTTTCGCAGTTGCTAAGGCCATGATGATGGGATACTCCGTAGAGCAGATTCATCGCCTGACAAAGATTGACCGTTGGTTCCTCGAGAAGCTCAAACACATCGTAGTAGTCAACGACAGGCTCAAAGAGTTCTCTTGGCTAACAGAATATTATGGTAGCGCTGAGTATTCTGAATTCTTGGAAGCACTTGAAGCCCCAGAGTTTTCCTCTCTGTTGCTCGAAGCAAAGACGTACGGCTTCTCCGATTTCCAGATTGCCCGTGCTCTTGGTCTCGAAGCAAAGATGAATATGGAGCGAGCCGGACTGATGGTTCGCAAATGGCGTCAGGAATTAGGCATCATGCCTGTAGTCAATCAGATTGATACACTTGCTGCGGAATATCCTGCCCAGACCAACTATCTCTATTTGTCATATTTATAGGGACCATTAGATTTTTATCCATAGAAAGTTTTCAATCTGCTTTTTAGTACAGATGAACGGATGACATTGGTGAAGCAGCCTTTCATCTGTCTTCATGTCTGTACCACCTATTTTAGTGGGATACATACCACCATTTATGAAGATATAGATAAAAAGATACACAATACCTTTGTGTTATACACAGCTTATAGAATATATTTTATAAGAGAAAAAAAACGACTCATACGAATATATATATACGACAACACGTACAGCTTCGAAATCTCTGATAGAACTCGTTGATAATAAATGACATAAAGAGTGGACTATGTTGTCATGAGATTAAAGTTTGTTCTTGTTTGTTGTATATTAAGGTTAGGATTCTTAGTCGTGAGATTGGGAATCTTTTTTTTATGTCAAATTCGATCAAAATGAAAATATTCCGCTCTCTGTGGATGACTATCTCAAATTTTTTGCTTACCTTTGCCTTGTCGTGGACGAATCCCAGCCAAGCTTTGATTGGCAAGACTCGGTTTCTGACATGACCAAGTCCTGGGCAACTCTTACTACCTCGGGACATATATTATATAATAATGTTCAACAAAATTCAGGCCGTGAAAAAAGTATTCTTATTTGCGATTGCAGTGCTATGTGCGCTTTCGCTTAGTGCAAAGAAAATCTACCTCGATACAGGAGGTAGCAGTAAGTGGAACCAGGCTGGTGCCACGTTCTTTATCCATGCGTGGGGTGGTGGAGACCAAGATGTCCAGATGTCCCTTGTTTCGGGCGATATCTATTCGGCCGATATCGAGGACGCCCAGACGAGCCTGCTCTTCGTGCGAATGGGCTCTGGGGCGACTGCTATCAATTGGGACAACATGTGGAACAAGACGGCCGACCAGACCTTGACAGATGGAAAAGATCTGTTCACCATTACCGAATGGAACTATGGCACGCAAATCAGCGCTGGCACTTGGTCCGCATATTCCGATGATGACGGAGGTAGTAGCGAAGAAGTAACAGGCGACTGGGTGCTGAAAGGTAACTTCAAGGCAGCCGACTGGAGCAGCCCTACAAAGTTGGAGACCAAAGAGGGTGGGGCAGAGAATACGTTGTATGCCTCTTTGACTTTGGAAGCAGGTAAAGAATATGAGTTCAAGATAAACCGTAACGACGACTGGTATGGCAACGGAGGCACGATGACACAAGCTCACAGCACCAATTGGACCATGTCCACAGACGATGCAACCAATTGCCGCATTGCTACGACCATCGGGGGTGATTACGAGTTCATCTTCAATACTTCCAGCAAGCGCCTGAGCGTCGTTTATCCCTATAACCCCAAGCAGGCCAAGCTCTACGAAACAGCTGTGCCCAGCCAGAACCCTGACGTCATGCTGCAGGCATTCTATTGGGCGCACGAGGGCAACACCCCAACGCCTTATACAGAATATGGTGATGTGACTTGGGGAAAGCTGGCCGAGGAGGCGCCAGAGCTGGCAGCATACTTCGACCTCGTATGGCTGGCTCCTTCGCAAGAGACTGCCGACTTCACAGGCTATCTGCCCATGAATTATAGCAATCAAGGTTCCTATGTGGATGAACTTGGACATCACGGCCATAGTCCTTGGGGCACAGGAGCCGAGTTGCAGCAGCTCATCTCGCGTCTGCATCAGGGTGGCGCTAAAGTGGTGGCAGACATCGTGCTGAACCATACCAGCGCAGGCCATGTCGATGAGTATGACGGCGAAGACAAGAACTGGTGCAACTGGACCGTCAACGACTTTGGTCGCTATGGCTCGTTCAAACCCGACTGGTCCTGGATTACTGCAGAAGATGAGATGTTTGCCGAGGATTATATGGCAGGCCGTATTGACAGAAGCGTCACAGGCGATTGCGGCAATCACAATACGGCAAACCTCTCGCCAGACGACAAGACTGTATCCTACCAATCTGGAACCTACAACTGGGACTATCAGGAGTACAACAGCATCTATTCGCGCGACTTGGCTCATGGCAAACGCGAAGTTCGCGAGATGAGCCGTGCCTACCTCACTTGGATGCGTGACAGCATTGGCTACGACGGTTTCCGCTTCGACTTCATGAAGGGCATCGCTGGCTTCACACTCTTCGACTATAACCGTGCCAGTGCGCCATATTTCTCCGTGGCAGAGGTTTTCGACGGAAACATTGACAAGCAGTTAGGCTTCCTGAAAGATGCAAACTACGAGACCTACGTGTTCGACTTCCCTGGCAAGTTCCACTATTATAATGATGCTATCAGGACGTACAACCTGAAGTCGCTCGCCACAGACCGCTACTCGCTTATCCATTACGACCCCAAGCATACTGTTACCTTCATCGACAACCACGACTCCTTCCGCGAAGGCAGCAATCTCTATGGCACGCCCAACATGATGGAAGACCGTCAGGCACGTATGGCACTTGCCTTCCTACTTAGTATGCCAGGCGTACCGTGTGTGGTATATCCGTACTGGAACAATCACAAGGAAGAATGTATGGCCTTCATCATGGCTCGCAAGGCTGCAGGCGTGCACAGCGAATCGGAAATTGTCAAGGAATGGGCAGGAAATGGTGGAGAAGGCAGCAACTATTACACAGCCATGATTAAAGGCACGAAAGGCTACCTGTTCCTGAAGCTGGGCTACGACTGCGTGCCAACAGATGCTCCGATGGAGCCTTCTCCAGACGGTCAGGCATGGAAGTGTGCTTGGGCCAATCGAGAGCATGCAGGCGTGTGGTACACAGGCGAAGAAGAAATACCAGACGGGCTGAACAGCCTCGAAGAATCACAACCCAACAAAGAGGCAAAGAAAGTCCTGAAGAAAGGTGTATTGTATATCCAAGACGCAGACCGCACCTACGACGTGACTGGGAAGCGAATTGAATAGTTAAAAGTTAAGAGTTCTCGGATGCTCTAGCACCTTCTTGCGCTCCTTTAGGTGCTCAGTCGCAGGCGGAAGGTGCTAGAGCATCCTAGAACACCAACGGAGCGCAAGAATCTTCAATCTTCAATCCACCTTTGCTCGGTTGGTGAGTGAGCCTTAGGCTCCTGCTCTTGATGCTGCTGCAAAGGTACAACAATTATTTTAATAAATTGGAATTTACCTTACAATATTATTCTTTTTGATATAGACATTTCCCTTTTCTGTAATGATTGGGAGATAGTCTCTTTATACTGTCAAAAGCTAACCTGTAGTCTTGGACACACCATTCCCAAGCTTCTTGCATTACGTAGTTTTTATCGTAAAGTATCCATATCAACTTGTCCCATTCGTAATTAGAAGCCTTTGGCACCTTTGTTACAAAACTGCCTTTTTTCCCGCTTGGACGATTTCCTTTTACTTGGTATCTTATATTTTTAAAAACAAAATCTGCACCTTTGCTTACGGCTGTTTTATCCTTCATATATTCAGAATATTCGCTTTCTTTCATTCCAACTAACATTGCAGCATCATATTCTGAAACTGCACTTGTTATTGAAGGTGCCACACCATATTCTTCTTGCCATTGTAAGGCAACATCAACAAGATTATTTCTTAAAGTCATACAACATTCCTTGAGATTATAATTTGCACAATTATTATTTAATAATCGGAACGATAAATTCCGATTTATCTATTAGCATTTTATAAATCCCTGTTCAGTACTTCGCTGACTTCTGGTATTTCCGGCTGTTGCTGCCATCTGCTCATAAGTTCACAGACCACTATGCCCTCCGCATT
>ONSR01000077.1 GCA_900320565.1 uncultured Prevotellaceae bacterium | reverse complement strand
CACAAATTCCACAACGGGTTTTGAGAGAGGCGCATTTTCTCACCTCCCAACACCCGGTTATGAGCGTTCATAGAATTCGTGCTGAAAATCGCGTCAATTGGTGTACTGAAATTTGGCAGTGCAGGAAAAACGCCGTACCTTTGCAGTGGATTTGAGAGGCGACCGTTCGGCTGCAGACAAGGGCAACGCGGCACAGCTAAATTGCCAACGAAGCACGTCGAAGTGCGCAATTCGACACGTTAATGTGCGCAACACGCCACGCCACGTTCACCTCCCGAAAACCGGATAATAAAATAATTAACTGGGAGTAAAAATAAAAACGGGAGTAGATGACCTTCTTTTTTGCTTTGCAATAAACCTTTTCGAGGAAGGGTTGTCTAAAAGGTGATTAACAGACAACAGATATGCATAGGTTTTATTCTTTCTTGGTCACTAGTTTTCTTATCATCACATTCTCTTTCGCTGAGGAAGTGACGCAGTTTGTCAATCCTTTCGTGGGTACCACGACGCTTTGGACGCCCGAGGAACTGGGTTTCGTACCCAAGCAGGGCGAACGGCAATGGGGTGCTGAGGCCTTCCCGGGAGCCGCTCTTCCGAACGCGATGGTGCAACTGACGCCTGTCACGGCCTATCGCTCGGGTTCGGGCTATCAGTACGAGGACAGCCTGATTTACGGCTTCGCTCACACGAGCAAGGGACATTGGAATCTGCTTCATCTCCCCATCCTGCCCGTCACGGACGAGGGTAAGCCCACGCCTCAGAGCTATGCTTCGTCTTACGGTCACGACAACGAAGAGGCGCATCCCGGCTACTATCAGGTCTTCCTAAAAAGATACAATGTGAATGTGGAACTGACGACGACGTTGCGTTGCGGCTACCATCGCTACACTTTCCGCAAGGGCGACAACCGTGGTGTGCTCATCGACATTGCCCGCTCGAACAACAATCCGCGCAGATGGGAACTGAAGCAGGCTGGCAAGAATGCTTTCGAGGGCTTTCAGGACGGCGAAGGTCGCATCTACTTCTATGCCGAGCTGTCGGAAGACATAGAGAGCGTGACGGAAGAGGGCAGACCTAATAGGGAAGAAGGAGGATGGACGAGGAATGACGGCAGGAGCAGGAACTTCAGCCGTCCCGTCGGAATGGTGAAGCTGAAGAAGCCAAAGGGCTCCAAGCCTCTGGAAATCAAGATAGGATTCTCGTTCGTCAGCATCGAAAACGCGAAAGAAAACCTGGAGGCTGAGCTGGCCGGCAAAAGCTTTGAAGCCGTTCGTAAGGATGCCGACAAGACGTGGAACGACATCCTCGGCCACATCCAAGTGGAAGGCGGAACAGAAGCCGACAAGCGGATGCTCTATTCGACGTTCTACAAGACGTTCCTCTTCCCGCACCTTCGTACCGACGTGAACGGCGAGAGTGCCGTAGAGGGCTCTTCAGGCCAGAAACTCGGCTTCAACTACTACACAAATCCCTCGTTCTGGGACACCTATCGCAACAAGCTCATCCTTCTGGGCATGGTAACGCCCGATGTGGCCCGCGACATCATTCGCAGCTGCATCGTCAGGGGTGAGGCGCGAGGCGGCTATATGCCCACTTTCTTCCACGGAGATCACGCCAGCACCTTTGTGGCAGGTTCGTGGCTGAGAGGCATCAAGGACTTCGACTTGAGCAGGGCTTATGCCCTCATGCTGAAGAGTGCTACGGTGCCGGGTAGAGGAGGCCGTCCGTATCTGGACGAATACCTGGAGCGCGGCTGGATTTCGGAGAAAGATACCGTGAACGTGCCGACCGGAGACGAATACAAGGGCGCTGTCACCAAGACGCTGGAGTTCGCCTACGACGACTACGCGACGGCCCTCGTGGCTCGCGAACTTGGGGACAAGGAGAACGAGCAGTTGCTCCTGAAACATTCGCAGAACTACAAGACGCTCTTCGACCCCTCGACGGGCTTTTGGCGCGGCAAAGTCTTACGTAATGGAAAGGGCGTTTGGATAGAGGATTTCCGTCCGAACTACCCGTATTATCAGTACCAGTATCGTGAGGCAGATGCTTGGAACTCGCTCTTCTTCGCGCCCCACGACCCCATGGGAATGGTGGCGCTCTATCCCTCGAAGCAGGCCGTGGAGCAGAAACTCGACTCGCTCTTTACCGTGAAGAACGGCGGTTATCCCGCCTTCAACTGCACGGGCTATCTCGGACTCTATTGTCACGGCAACCAGCCCGGTCACAGCATCCCCTTCACCTACTATTTTGTGGACAAGCAGGAAAAGGCCCAGCACGTGCTGAACACCTTGATGCACAAGTACTACGGCATGGGAAAAGAAGGCCTGGCCTATGCGGGAATGGACGATGCGGGCGAGATGTCGAGCTGGTTTGTGCTCAACGCAATAGGCATCTACACCTATTCGCCGGCAGATCCCGAGTACATCGTGACGGTTCCGCTCTTCGACAAAGTGCACTTTACCCTCGGGAATGGAAAGTCGTTCGACATCGTCAAAGAGGGTAATGGCGAGAAGATAAAGCGCATTACCATCGGCGGAACCCCGCTACAAGGCTGGTTCGTCAAGCATTCTGACTTGGCTGAGGGGAAGGAGCTGCGGGTAGAAACTTATTAAGCATCAGGCAACCTACCAGCGCACTCGCAATAGTGCCGCAAAGGATGCCCAGCTTGGCGTCGTTCAGCAGGTCGGCATGTTCGGCAGAGGGATAGCTCAAAGCCGCCATGAACATGCTTACAGTAAAGCCTATTCCGCAAAGCATACAGATGCTTGCAAACGACTTCCAGTTGGCATTTTCGGGCATTTGCATGAGGCCCAACTTGATGCCGAGCCACGAGAAACTCAGTACGCCGCAGAATTTGCCGATTAGCAAACCGAGGAATACGGCTAAACCCACGCCCGAGAAGAGGCTCATCAGACTCATTCCTGCCAGATTAACGCCCGCATTCGCAAAGGCAAAGAGCGGAATGATTTGGTAGTTCACAGGCATTTTCAGTACGTCCTCCATGTCTTGAAGCGGGCTGACGAGATGGTCCGAAGCCGACTCGACGCTCTTCAGCAAAGCAATTTCTTCGTCGCTCAGCACGACGGGCTTGTTGCGGTCCGCACGGGTGACGACTGTCGAGGGGAAATGGTCGAGCTGATGACGGATGCGCTCGATGTAGAACTTCGTGCCCCTCGGAATGTTGGCAGGAATGCAGAACGCCAGCACAACGCCTGCGATGGTAGCATGGATGCCGCTTCCAAGCATGAAATACCAAAGAACGATGCCCGTATTAAGGTAGAAGGCTTTCGTGCGGATGCCTCGCCAATTACCTATGCAAAGCACGACAACAGTCAGCGCCGAAGCAAGCAGATACCAAAGGTTGAGGTTCTCGGTATAGCGTATTGCAATGACGATGATGCCGCCTAAATCGTCCGCTACGGCCAGGGCTGCAAGGAATATCTTCAAACCAATAGGACAACGTTTGCTGAAAATACTCAGGCAACCCAGCGAAAACGCAATATCCGTTGCCATGGGAATCGCCATTCCTCGCTCCATGACCGGGTCTTTCGGACAGACCAGAAAGAATACTATCACGGGGACAATCATGCCTCCACAAGCTCCTATGACCGGAGCAAGGGCTTTCTTTATGCTCGACAACTCGCCGCAAAGCACTTCTCGCTTGATCTCCAAACCGACACTCAGAAAGAAGATGGCCATCAGAAAATCGTTGATGAAGGCTCCCAAATGCAGGGCATGTCCGCCATGGCTGAACAGATTGAAACCTCCGATACTCAGGCTGACAGGCAATTCCCAGAACTTCCGGTAGAGGTCGCCCCAAGGGCCATTTGCAATGATGAGAGCCGCAATGGTGGCTATGACTAGAAGTACGCTACTGCTAACGTACTTGCGAAGCATACTAATAAACGGATAATTGTTTTCCATAATGGTTTGTTTGTGTGAAACGTCTGCAAAGTTACGAAATAATTCTCAATTCTTAACTCTTAATTCTTATTTTCTTTGTATCTTTGCATCAAAATAACCAATTAGAACGATGAGACGAATCATAACTCTTGTGGCACTCTTTTGTGCTATATTCCTCGCCAAAGCAGACGGTTTGACAATCCGAGACCTCACAAATGGCGTATATTCCCAGAGAGGCATTTACGGCGTGACACCACTCCTGGATGGCGAAACTTACAGTCAAATTTCCAGGGACGGCAAGCAGATTGTCGCCCACAGTTTCCGAACGGGAGAGGAGACGGGCGTGCTCTTCGATGTGAACAACATCAAGAACCGCGTCAAGATAGACCGAATAGACGGCTATCAGATGAGCCCAGACGAGAAGAACATACTCATTCAAACCGAGACGAAGGGCATCTACCGTCATAGCAAAACGGCTGAATATTATATATATAATGTAAAGAACCGCACACTCGCTCATCTCAGCGAGGGTGGTCCTCAAGAACAACCCCTTTGGAGCAGAGACGGAACGATGGTGGCTTTTGTGCGCGATGGCAACCTTTTCCTCGTCAAGCTTCTCTTCAATAATAGCGAAAGCCAAATCACGAAGGACGGCGAGTTCAACAAGATCATTAACGGCAAGCCTGATTGGGTGAACGAAGAGGAGTTCTCGTTTGCACGCGCTTTCGATTTCAACGCAGACAATACGATGATTGCCTGGATTCGTTACGACGAGACGGAGGTGCCGATGTTCAGCTTCCCCTGGTACAAGGGTTTGAGCCCCGAAAAGAATGATTACGCGCAGTACCCGGGATCGTACGATTACAAGTACCCCATAGCCGGAGCGAAGAATAGTGTTGTCAGCGTTCATAGCTTCGACATCAAGAGTCGCGTCATTCGCAAGATGCAACTTCCCATCCCTTCGGATGGATATGTGCCTCGCATCTTCTTTACCGACGACCCGGAGAAATTACTCATCCTTACCCTCAATCGTCATCAGAACCAACTCGACATCTATCTGGCAAATCCACGCAGCACTGAATGCCGAGTCATCGTTCGCGAACAGGCAGAATGTTATGTACCAGAAGAGACATTGAAAGCCTTCAAAGTCATTCCTTCAGGCTTTGTGCTGTTGAGTGAACGAAGCGGCTATAAACATTTCTATCTCTATGACTTAAACGGAACACTTAGAAGACAACTGACGAGCGGTTCGTATGAGGTAAAGGCACTCTACGGCTACGACGCCAAGACGGGCAACACCTACTTTGCAAGCAATCAGGAAAGTCCCCTTCGGCAGGGCATCTACAAGAGTGATTCGAAAGGAAAAGTGACGCGACTCAGCACCTCTTCTACGGGTTGGAACAGCGCCATCTTCTCAACCGGTTTGCGTTACTACATGAATACCTGGAGCGACCTCAACACGCCTTCCGTTACGACACTTTGTGATGCTTCGGGCAAGACGCTCAAGACGCTCGAAGACAACTCTGCTCTTCGTCAAAAACTTGCCGGCCTGAAACTTGGCGAGCGCAAGTTCTTCACGTTCACAACCGGCGATGGAATCCAATTAAATGGGTTTATGGTTTTGCCTGCCGATTTCAATCCGGGCAAGAAGTATCCCGTCGTTATGCATCAATACTCAGGTCCTGGCTCTCAGCAAGTTGTAGATAGCTGGAGCGCAGGCAATATGGGAGGCTGCCTTTATGAACAATACCTTGCACAAGAAGGTTTCATCAGCGTTTGTGTGGATGGTAGAGGAACAGGCGGACGTGGTCGCGACTTCGAGCAATGTACTTATCTGAAACTCGGACAATTAGAAAGTCACGACCAGGTTGAAGCTGCCATTTGGCTTGGCCAGCAAAGTTATGTCGATAAGGAAAAGATTGCCATTTGGGGTTGGAGCTACGGAGGTTTCAACACCTTGATGAGCATGAGCGAAGGTCGTCCCGTCTTTGCTTGTGGTGTGGCAGTTGCGGCTCCCACGAGTTGGCGCTATTACGACAGCGTTTATACGGAGCGCTTCATGCGTACGCCTAACGAGAACGGCAATGGATATGATGTTTGTCCCATCAGTAGAGCATCAAAACTGAGCGGCAAACTGCTTCTCATTCACGGTTTAGCGGATGATAATGTCCATTTCCGTAATGCCGCGGAATATACTGAAGCACTCGTTCAGGCGGATAAAGACTTCCGCGAACTGACCTATACAAACCGCAATCACAGCATTTACGGAGGCAACACGCGCAATCATCTTTTCCGTCAGATTACGAAGCACTTCAAGGAGATGCTCGATTAACGTTCGGACATATTACAAACAATAAAGCCCCCTGAAAATTCAGAGGGCTTTTATTTTGCGGAATTGTGTTTTAGAGGTCGTGATGGAGCAGACGATACTGTGCCATTTCCTCGTACTTCGTGCCGGGCTTTCCGTAGTTGGCAAAGGGATAGATGCTGATGCCGCCACGAGGAACGAAGATGCCAGTCACCTCGATGTACTTGGGTTCCATCAAGCGGATGAGGTCCTTCATGATGATATTGACGCAGTCCTCGTGAAAGCTGCCGTGATTGCGGAATGAGAAGAGGTAAAGCTTGAGGCTCTTGCTCTCCACCATTCGCTTGTCGGGCAGGTAGCTTATTCTTATCTCAGCAAAGTCGGGCTGGCCTGTGATGGGGCATAAAGCCGTGAACTCAGGGCAGTTGAAGCGCACCCAATAGTCGTTCTCGGGATGTTTATTCTCAAATGCCTCTAAGACCTCAGGCGCATAGTCCTGCTTGTATTCTGTTTTCTTGCCAAGGGCTTTTAAGCCTTCCTTTTCTCTGTTTTCCATATAATCAGACTTTACTTTCCAAGTATTTTTTGAGGCCTTCGCGACGAAGCTTACATGAAGGACAATGTCCGCAGCCGTCGCCTACAATGCCGTTATAGCAGGTAAGCGTGCGATAACGAATCGTGTCGAGCACACCAAGCTCGTCTGCCAAAGCCCAGGTTTGTTGCTTGTCGAGCCACATCAGGGGCGTGTGCAGACGGAACTGCTCGTCCATCGCAAGGTTGAGCGTCGTGTTCAGGCTCTTGATGAAGCCATCTCGGCAATCAGGATAACCGCTGAAGTCAGCTTGTCCCACACCCGTTATGATGTCGTAGATGCCATGATTGCGGGCATAAATGGCAGCGATGGAGATGAAGAAGAGGTTCCTGCCAGGCACGAATGTCGTGGGGTAGGGGTCGCTTTCCTTTTTCTCTGCTTCAATGTCGAGACTTGGGTTAGTCAAGCTGCACGAAGGACTGAGCTGCGAGATGAAGCTGATGTCCATGCATTCCCAGGGAACACCAGCCTCATCGCACAATTGTTTGGCAATCTCTACCTCTACTATGTGCCTCTGCCCATAGCGGAAACTGAGGGCTCGCACTTTATCGAAATGCTTGAGAGCCCAATAGAGGCAAGTTGTGGAGTCTTGTCCGCCAGAAAGAACTACGAGAGCACTTGTCATTTGTCGCCAATAGCTTTCTGATATTCATCCCAAAGAGCATCGGTCGTGTTCTCGGGCTTGTCGCCAAGAATGTGCTTCATGGCTTTGTCCCAAGACCAAGGCTTGAGTTCTACGGCACTACGATTGAACTTGCGGATGAAGTCCTTGTCCTTGTTGAGTTGCAGCCAGTAAAGGAAATAACCAGTCACACGATAACCCTTACGCCAAGAGTCGCCACGCGTGCGATCCTTGCTGCTGAAGTCTTGGTCGAAGCAACCGCAAGCCACACGAACTGCATCTGCAAGACCTTCGATGAAGAGCCAGTATTCGCTCTTGCCGTCATACTGTCCGCAACCTTCCGGAGAAAGCTGGTAAGCGTGTGTGAGTTCGTGATAGAGGACGCCGCGGGTCTCATAGTCGAGGCGCAAAGTATCGTTTCCAGCGAAGCAACGCTCAATCCAATTTGTGCTATAGCGAATGCCAACATAATCACCGCTTCCGTACTTCTCGCTGATGCCGTTATAGTCCTTAATGGTATAGACGATGCGCTTCAGGCGAGGCACATTCGGGTCTTTCGGT
>ONSR01000044.1 GCA_900320565.1 uncultured Prevotellaceae bacterium | reverse complement strand
AAAGGACACAAGCGCCGGACTACCATTCACATAATAATAGCGGCTGTAGTCTGGATCAGGAGAGTTTTCCCAATATTGATAGATACCATAGAAAGTAACGTCGTCATCATACAAACTAATCGGATGCTCGTTTGCATCAATAAAGACATTAGTGAATGTAGGATCTACGATATCTTCACCGCTGTTCCATCTAATGATATAAGGTACGCCAGCTTTAATAATAGTGACAGGAGTCAAGCAATCTATGATAAGGATATTATTCTCCTCATTTACTGACTCAGCAGTCCTGACTTCAGCACCTTCAAGCGGGCTACCAGCCAGATCTACATCGAAGGGCAGGCAGATTGTCTGCCAAGTGCCGTTCTTCCTATATGTAAGACTAGAATTATTGGCATCACTACTCAAAACCAGGTCTTTCGTGAATGTAGTGAAGGATGTAATGTCAGAAGCAAATTCTTCGCCATCCTTGATGCCGATTACCTGGAGCAAATAGGTTGTCTCCTGTTCAAGTCCTTCTATGGTGAGAGGGCTGGTTGCATCGTCAATAGTAATGGCTTCATCCCAATTATACATTCCTGCGGTAATGTTTAGGTCGGTAGCATCATTAGTTCCTCCAGAATGAACATAGAACTCATATATATATCCTGCCTTAAACACATAGTCGTCATGGCGACCACCTACGTTTCCACCTTGGGAGGCAATCCACATTTTGTCACCAGGTGTCGGATTAGTTATGCAGAAATCATATGTACCCGCTGGAATTTGGATGGATACCTGGTTATCAAGAACAATGTTGGATGTGTTCAAAGCACCATCAGCATTTTCTGGAATCTTATATTCAAATTCAGCATAGACCGAAGGATCTGCATCACCGCCATCGATCAACGGACCATTTTCGGGAATAATAGTGCCATAAGCTGTAGCATCAGCATCGATTAGCATTTGATAGCCGCTGCCATCTCCCCAAACATCATCAGTTCTTAAGATAATGGTAGCAAGATCCGTCTCTGAATCAGAAGGACCTACATAACGAACTTTATAGCTGTCGGCAGTGCCACTCCAACTAATGGTGGCAGAAGTAAAGTAAGGTGTAACTTCAATATCTGTAGGAACACTAGACAAAGCTGTTGTGGTAAAGGTGCCTATCTCGGTATCTGCATCGGGTTCCCCATCGAAGCAACCGATTATCTGATATTCGTACACGGTGTTAGCTTCCAGACCTGTGATAGTCACGTTTGTTTCGCTCGTACTGATGGTTGACCATGTTCCCTCTGAGTTAGGATAGATGCCGAAGTCGTCGATAAAAAGATATAACTTGTCTTCGCTCTCATGATGGATGGCAATGTAACCTGTCTGGCCTGCATAGCTGCTCAGGTCGATGGCAACTTCCGTCCATTCGTCAGTCGATTCTTGCATTGGTTGAAGCTCTATTGTGAAGTCCTCTATAGCATTGCCTGTCGTAGATAATCTCACTTCATATCGGTCAGGATAGGAATTCGAGTAACAACTAACCCAAAACTTCAATGTACCTTCCAAGTCAAGTACTGGTGTGATAAGCCAGTTGTCTGCATGATAAACTTGGTCGCTATTCCAGCTATCTGATCTTACGGCCTGATTACCCCTATATACTTTATTGCTGTTTATATACCATCCTTTTTCGTAAGGTGCTTCCCCTTCTGTATAGATAGTCCATTTGTCCAAGCCATTCTCAAAGTCATCGAAGAAGATTGCGTTGGACTTTCTGTACTTCACAATATACCTTTCGCTTGTGCCTGTCCAGCTGATGTCGGCAGATGTGGCATAAGGTGTTACTACGATATCTGTGGGAACCGGGTTAACTTCGGGGGTATGGAATTCTTCGCTATCGCTCCAGTTGCTGTAGATGTCTGCACTCTTGTCGATGATGGAGCGCACCTTCACTGTGTGATCTGCGTTTGCGGAGAGTCCTTCCAGGAGGAAGTCAGGTTCTCCAGAAATCTCGTAGGTAGTTGCGCCATCCAGTTCAATCTGCCACGATGTTGCGCCGCTATTCTCTGTCCACTTCAAGAGGGCAGTATTAGCAGTTATCTCAGAAACCGCCAGATCTGTTGGACGTGGATACTGCTCTGGAGTGGTAAAGTAGGCGTAACGCCATCCATCTTCAGTTACCGAACCTTCATATATTTGTACGCGAACCTGATATTGGGTTTCCGGTGCAAGAGGATAAAGCGTCTCGCTCTTGGACGGCGTACCAATCGTTGACAGCCATTCGCTAGCACCTGCTTTCCTGTATTGCACATTCCATCTGCTGCCTTCGCCTTCCCATGATATGGTAGCCGAATTATAGGTTATGTCGGTAACCTGCAGGTTAGTGGGTCGTGCACGATTGGGAGCTGCGTTGAACTTAACCTGGTTCTTCACATCTTGTTTCGTCCCCGTATATTCACTGATACTTGCGATATCATAATTAGTATTATCGCTACGGACATACATTGCATGGCCAGGAGCATCGAAGACATAGAAAGGCGTACTGCTAGTATAGGCGCCGGTATTATCGTCCACGACGACTACCAAGTTGTCTGTACCATTATATTCGAACGGGGTGTCGAAGACGATTGTTGTCCATTCATCAATGAAGAACAGGACCTCTCCACTGAAGACCTTCTGAGCGCCTGAGCAGTCAATCCAATCCGAGCCATCGGCGAAGGCTTCCTTGTCGGTATGCATCAGGTAGATGTCGAGGTTACGATTCCTTTCGTCATCGCTGGCATTAAGGAAGCTGATGCTTTCGAGGGTTGCGCTGCCACCTATTTCATCCTTCGTATAAATCTGTTGCGTCAAAGAATATTTGTAATAGTTATTTGTGGGCAGTAAATTTGAAGTTTCTGTGCCTGAGCCAATCTCGATAACATCGGAACTTCCACCACCGGCGAAGGTGAGCTGCACCTGAGACTTGTAGTCACGAGTAACCTTAGCCCCAGCTGTAGTTGCAGTTGACAGCGATGTAGCGTCATAGGCTTCATTATCGTTGTACCATGCAATAGACTTTGATCCATCAGAGTACGACAGCCAATATGTGGAGTTTAGATAAGAACCCGTCACGTCGTTTACGGTAATACACAGGTTTTTTGTGCCATCGTATTGAAAGGGAGTGTCGAGAGTAATTGTGGTCCACGTTTCCATGCTAAACGACACATTACCGCTGAAGACTTTATCGCTCTCCGAGACGGTTTCCCAGTCGGTTGAAGAGCTGAAAGAGGTCTTGTCGGTCAAAGTCATATAAACTCTGATATTGCGATAATGTGTTGGAGTAGTACTCTCTGCCGCGTAGAATGCAATACTGGTGATGGTGCCGGTCCTTCCAATTTCCGTTGAGGAATAAATTTGCTGCGAAAAACAATAATTCCAATTAGTCGGAAAAGGTAGGCCAGTATTGGTATCCGTACCACTGCCGACCGTCACAACTTCTGCTCTTGCCACGCTGAAGCACGCCAGCATGAGCACGATACTGAGTAAAAATCTGTTCTTCATAAGCCTAAAATTATAATGGTTAATACTAGGTTTTCTCCTGCAAAATTAAACATTATTTAATATATACGCAAGGAAAAATGGACAAAAAGTTCGGAAAATGAGCAATTTCTTGAGGGGAAGCAGAGATTCGACACGGGCTTTAAATCAGCAAAAAATGATGGATTTCTGGGAAAATACTTTACAATATTTCTTCTTATCATGGCGAAAATGCCGACAAAACAGGGCGGAAAATCCAACTTCCCCAGCCGAAGTTTTCAACGCAGCATAGGGGAATGACAAACTTAACGTAGGGGAATGACAAACTTAACGTGTTAAGTTGGGCGATGAGGCACGCTAAAATTATCGATGAAACGGGCTGTTTTCTATCCCAAAACACGCTTTTCGTGACCATTTCCTCTATATGACAAATTTAGTCCGTTTTGTATGTCGCTGACTTTAAACAGGTTAGAAAAACGGCAAAATCTGCAGCCTTTCGGGTCTTTGGCCGCAACGAAGGCCGTTTTTTGCAGCCTCGATGAGCATTTCTTGGAAATATCTTTACATTTTCAGCAGGAGACAGGACACCGAGCAAAAGTGGCGGTTTATAAAGAAAACATAAAAAGTTGGGCATTCTCTTTGTCTTTCCAAGAAAAAAGAGTATATTTGTAGTCGCTAAGCGACTAACAGCTATCTCAATGACTCATTTGGTCCTGCCAACAGACGAAACGCGACGCCTCAGCTTCTATCTGGCGATGGAGGAGTATGCGGCCCATGCCTTGAACAACGGCGGCGACCTGTTTTTCCTCTGGCAAGTGGAGCCGACGGTCATCTTCGGCAGGCATCAAGTCATCGAGAACGAGGTGAACATACCCTACTGCCGCGAGCACGGCATCGAGTTCTACCGCCGCAAAAGCGGTGGCGGCTGCGTATATGCTGACAAGAGCAACGTCATGATGAGCTACATCACACGCTCCGACCAGGTGCAGACTACGTTCCGCGAGTACATGCAAATGGTCTGCGCGATGCTCAAGGCACTCGGCTTGGACGCCACCTCCACGGAGAACAACGATGTGCTCATCGGCGGTCGGAAGGTCTCAGGCAATGCCTACTACCACAAAGCCGGGTGGAGTATCGTTCACGGCACAATGCTCTTCGACACCGACATGCAGCACATGCTTCAGGCCATCACGCCGCCCAAGCAGAAGCTCACGAAGCACGGTGTGGAAAGCGTGCGGCAGCGCATCACACTCCTCAAGGAGCACACCGACCTCAGCATCGAGGAGTTCAAGCACTTCGCCGTGGAAAGGCTCTGCTCCAACACGCTCAGGCTCACCGACGAGGACGTCAGGAACATCGAAAGAATAGAACAAGAAACATATCTAAACCCTGAATTTATCTATGGAAAAGAAAACATGTCTGTATGACCGCCACGTGGCCTTGGGCGCACTCATGTCACCCTTTGGCGGCTTCATCATGCCCATCCAGTACTCGAACATCACCGACGAGCACAATGCCGTACGCCAGCATTGCGGCGTCTTCGACGTGAGTCACATGGGCGAAGTGCGCATCACGGGTCCCGACGCTGAGCGCTACGTTCAGCACATCTTCACGAACGACGTCGCCGGAGCACCCGTCGGACAAATATATTATGGTATGATGCTCTATCCGAACGGCGGAACGGTGGATGACCTGCTGGTCTATAAGATGGGCGAGAACGATTTCTTCCTCGTCATCAACGCAGCAAACATCGACAAGGACGTGGCTTGGATGAAGGAGCACACAGCAGGCTTCGACATCAAGCTCGACCATCAGAGCGACTTCTATGGGCAGCTTGCCGTGCAAGGACCTGAAGCAGAAGCCGTCGTCGAAGAGGTGCTCGGCATTCCCTGCAGCGAGCTGAAGTTCTACACAGCAAAGGTCGTAGGCGACATCATCGTGTCTCGCACAGGTTACACAGGCGAGGACGGCTTCGAGATCTATGGCTCACACGAGTTCACTCAGCAGGCCTGGGACAAACTCATCCAGAGCGGCCGCTGCAAACCCTGCGGCCTCGGCTGCCGCGATACCCTGCGCTTCGAAGTCGGCCTGCCGCTTTATGGCGACGAACTCAGTGCAGACATCTCCCCCGTAATGGCAGGTCTGTCGATGTTCTGCAAGCTCGACAAGCCCGAGTTCATCGGCAAGGAAGCCCTTGCAGAGCAGAAGGCAAACGGCGTCGCACAGAAGCTCGTCGGCATCGAACTCGCAGATAAGGCAATCCCCCGCCACGGCTATGCTGTCCTCAACATGGAGGGCGAGCAAGTGGGCGAAGTGACGACCGGCTATCATTGCCTCAGCGTGGACAAGAGCGTCTGCATGGCCCTCGTCAAGACAGAGTACGCCAAGCTCGACACCCCGCTGCAAGTACAGATCCGCAAAAAGACATTCCCTGGCAAAGTCGTCAAGAAAAAGTTCTACGACAAACACTATAAGAAATAAAGAAACACTATAAAAAACAAGAAAACTATGGCTAAATTTGAAGAAGGACTCCGTTACAGCGAGTCACACGAGTACATTCGCGTAGAAGGCGAATACGGTTACATTGGTATCTCTGACTATGCCCAGCACGCGCTCGGCAACGTGGTTTACGTCGACATGCCTGAGGTGGACGACGAGGTAACAGCAGGCGAAGAGTTCGGCGCCGTGGAGAGCGTCAAGGCAGCAAGTGATTTGATTTCTCCCGTAAGCGGCATCGTCGTCGAAGTCAACGAGGCACTCGAGGACAAGCCCGAGCTATTGAACGAAGACGCCTTTGCCAACTGGATCATCAAGGTGCAGCTCTCCGACCCCTCGGAACTCGATGCCCTGATGGACGTGGAAGCATACAAAGCACATTGTAACGAATAAGTTTTTGGGAGTTAAAGAAGTTAAGGGAGTTAAGGGAGTTAAAGACAATAGCAAGGGATGGAAATGAAAAGCGTCACATATAACTTCCAGAACGTCATTGCATGGCAGAAAGCACATGCATTCGTCCTGCAAGTTTATCGTGCTACACGTTCCTTACCTGAAGATGAGAAGTTTTGCCTTGTCCCTCAGTTCCGCCGCGCTGCAATCTCTATAGAAGCCAACATTGCTGAAGGATACAAGAAGTTGAGCAAGGCAGACAAGTTGCGCTTCATGAATATCTCACAAGGTAGTCAAGAAGAATGCAGGGATTACATCATCCTTTCAAGGGACTTAGGGTATCTTCAGCCAAACGAATTTCAACTTCTCCATGATATGTTAGAAGAGTCTAGCAAGTTCCTTAATCTGTATTGTAAAGGAATACTCAATAACAATGGCATAAAGGATGACTAACGAAAAGAGTGGATGGAGCTGAAGTACTACTGAACAAAACAAAGTATCGTCTTTTACTCCTTTAACTCCATTAACTCCATTAACTCCCCTCAAAACAGAAAGAAATGAATTACAAGTATTTTCCCCACACCGAGGAGGACTTGCAGGAGATGCTCAAGGCTGCCGGCGCGAAGACGGTTCACGACCTCTTTGCCGATGTGCCGGAGGCTGCGCGCTTCAAGAGAGAGTATGAACTGCCCGAAGCTCTCTCGGAGACTGACCTGCGACTCTTCTTCGAACAACTGACTGCACCCGACAACACGAGGCAACTCGTCTGCTTTGCCGGTGCAGGATGCTACGACCACTATGCGCCCAGCGTAGTGCAGAACCTCATCCAGCGCTCGGAGTTCCTGACGTCTTACACGCCTTACCAGGCCGAGATATCGCAGGGCACGCTCCACTACATCTTCGAGTATCAGTCGATGATTGCAGAGCTGACGGGCATGGACATTGCCAACGCCTCGATGTACGACGGCGCAACTGCTACGGCGGAAGCTGCCATGATGGCTTGGGGCAATGCCAAGAAGGCAAACTGCGTCCTGATGAGCGAGACGGTGGACCCAAAGGTGCGCCGCGTCGTCGAGACTTACGCGCACTTCCACGGCTTCCCCATTAAGCTCGTGCCTGCAGCCAATGGTGTCCTCGACCGCAAGGCTCTCGACAAGGAACTTGCTGAGGGCGGCGTGGCAGGACTCATCGTGCAGCAGCCCAACTACTACGGCATCGTCGAGGACTATACAGGCATTGCCGACGCCCTTCACGAGCAGAAAGGCATCTTCGTAGTGAACGCCAACCCATCCGACCTGGCTATCCTGAAGACGCCAGCCGAGTGGGGAGCCGACGTGGCAGTAGGCGAAGGCCAGAGCCTCGGCATTCCCATGACCTTCGGAGGCCCCGGCGTGGGCTACATGGCCTGCACGGAGAAGCTGATGCGAAAGCTGCCGGGACGCATCGTGGGACAGACCCTCGACAATCGCGGCCAGCGGGCTTTCGTCCTGACGCTGCAGGCTCGCGAGCAGCACATACGTCGCCAGAAGGCAACCTCCAATATCTGTTCCAACCAGAGCCTCATGGCGCTCTACGTCACGATATACCTCAGCCTCATGGGCAAAGAGGGCCTTCGTGAAGTGGCGGAGATGAGCTATGCCGGCGCACACAGCCTCCGCGACAAACTCATCGCGACGGGCAAGTTCAAGGACACTTTCCCGGGACAGCCTTTCTTCAATGAGTTCTGCGTGGACTACGCGGGAGACCTTGAAGCGCTCCTCGACGAATGCACCGCCAACGGCTACCTCGCTGGCGTTCAGGTCGGCGAGAAGACACTCATGCTGGCTGTCACGGAGCAGCGCTCAACAGAGGAGATCGACGAACTCGTCGAGATTATTCAGCAATTTAAGGAAGAGGAGGCAAAGGCATGAACAGGACATTATATGGAAACCTTATCTTCGAGTTGTCGAAGAAAGGACGCAAGGGTTACTCCCTTCCGCAGGACTATGACCGCACACACACAACGGCGGAACTGCCCGAGGCACTTCGCCGCAAGGAGGCAGCCCGCTTGCCCGAGTGCGACGAGCTGACGGTGGTGCGTCACTACACGAACCTCAGCCACAACAACTTCGGCGTGAACGACGGCTTCTATCCGCTCGGCTCATGCACGATGAAGTATAACCCCGTCATCAACGAAGAGATAGCCGGCATGAAGGCTTTCGCAGGACTGCATCCCCTGCAACCCGCCGTGACCTGCCAAGGCGCACTGGAAGTGTACTACAACCTGCAGGAGTCGCTTGCCGAACTTGCCGGCCTGAGCGAGTTCACGCTGAATCCCTGTGCCGGCGCACATGGCGAGCTGACTGGCTTGATGGTTATCCGTGCTTATCACGAAAGCCGAGGTGACGTCAGGACCAAGGTTCTCATTCCCGACTCTGCACACGGCACGAACCCAGCCTCTGCAGCAGTCTGTGGCCTGGAGGTCGTCGAGGTGAAGAGCAACGCCAACGGAACGGTTGACCTAGAGGATCTAGAGAGACTAGTTCAACTAGAAGGCCCGAACATCGCAGCCATGATGATGACCAACCCCAACACGCTGGGCATCTTCGAGCCGAACGTTTTGGAGATTACCGAGATGGTGCACAAGGCAGGCGGCCTGATGTACTACGACGGCGCGAACCTCAATGCCCTGCTTGGCGAATGCCGTCCCGGCGACATGGGTTTCGACGTGATGCACATCAACCTGCACAAGACGTTCTCCACGCCTCATGGCGGTGGTGGCCCAGGCAGCGGCCCGGTTGGCGTCCGCAAGGGCTTGGAACAGTTCCTCCCGACACCTCGCGTCAAGAAGGTTGTCGTGAACTACGACCTCCCCGAAGACGGTCCGACCGAATGGGAAGGCTTCATCATCGACTGGGGAACTGCATCAGGCAGCAGCAACGGCAATAAGCCTCTCGGCAGCGTCGGCAACTTCTTCGGCAACTTCGGCGTGATGCTGAAGGCCTATGCCTACATCCTGTCGCTCGGCTCAGAGAACATCAAGCAGGTCGGCCCCTTGGCAACGCTCAACGCCAACTACATCAAGGAGCGCCTCCGCGACAGCTATCTCTTGCCCATCAAAGGCCTGTGCAAGCACGAGGTGGTCTTCGACGGACTCGTTGACAAGAGCACCGGCGTCACGACAATGGATGTGGCCAAGCGCCTGCTCGACTATGGCTACCATGCTCCGACCATCTACTTCCCGTTGCTCTTCCATGAGAGCCTCATGATAGAGCCCACCGAGAACGAGAGCAAGGAGACCATCGACGCCTTCATCGACGTGATGCACAAGATTGCGGAGGAGGCCAAGACAGACCCCGAGCTGGTGAAGACAGCCCCGCACAACACGCCAATCGGCCGCGTCGATGACGTGCTGGCAGCCAAGCAACCAGTAACAACCTATTGGAAGGCTTTGGAAAATTAATAAACGGGAGTTAAAGGAGTAAAGGGAGTAAAGGAGTTAAAGACGATACTTAAGGGAGCTGCCCTATCTATTGTCTTTAACTCCCCAGCGCGTAGCGCGACAACTCCTTTAACTCCTTTAACTCCATAAAAAAGAACATCATGAATTGTTCCGACCTTATCATCATCGGTGCCGGCCCTGGAGGCTATAAGGCAGCAGTCTATGCAGCGAAGCATGGCCTGAAGGTTACTATCTTCGAGGACGTCAACGTGGGTGGCACATGCCTCAACGTGGGCTGCATCCCGACGAAGACCTACGTACATTCCAAGGACTTCAAGGAAGCCGTAGAGCGTCAGCCACAAGTGGTCGAGGCCTTACGCAGCGGCGTGGAGACGCTACTCTCCCACCCCAACATCACGCTGATTCGCGAGAAGGGCGTCTTCATCAACGCCAATACGGTGAGCGGCGTAACGGCTCCCAACATCATCGTCGCCACAGGTAGCAGCGCAAAGATGCTGCCCATCCCGGGTGCCGACGGACAGAACGTGGGCTCTTCCACCGAGTTGCTCGGCCTGAAGGAACTGCCCAAGCGCCTCTGCATCATCGGCGCTGGCGTCATCGGCATGGAGTTTGCGAGCGTCTTCCAGAAGTTCGGAAGCGAGGTGACCGTCGTGGAGTACCTCAAGGAATGCCTTCCCATGGTGGATAGCGACATCGCCAAGCGCCTGCGCAAACTCCTGGAGAAACGCGGCATCACCTTCTACATGGGAGCTGGCGTGAAGAGCATCGACGGCTCGACTGTCCTGTTTGAGCAGAAAGGCAAGGAGGTCGCAGTAGAAGCCGACTACATCCTGATGGCAACGGGTCGCAAGCCAAACGTGTCGCCGGACTTCGCCAACGCGGGCTTCGAATACGACGAGCGCAAGGGCATCGCTGTGGATGAGCACTTCAGAACCCTTAATGGTCAATCGTCAATGGTCAATGGTCAATGTTTTGCCATTGGCGACGTCAACGGCCGTCAGATGCTGGCCCATGCGGCGGAGATGCAGGGCATACATGTCGTGAACCGCATCCTCGGCATCGAGGACAAGATACGTTTCGACGTGATGCCAGCCGCTATCTTCACCGAGCCTGAGGCCGCTTGCGTCGGTCCCACGGAGGACCAGCTGAAGGAACAGGGCGTGCCGTTCGAGTGCCACAAGAGTTTCTACCGCGCCAACGGCAAGGCTTTGGCAATGAACGAGACCGAGGGAATGGTGAAGCTGTGCTGCGAGCCCGAGGAAGGCAAGCTGCTCAGCGCCCATGTCTTCGGAGCACATGCCGCCGATATCGTCCAGGAAGTGACGGCCTACATCACGCTCGGGGCAACGCTCCGTCAGTTGCGCGAGACCGTACACATCCACCCCACCCTCTCCGAAGTGCTGATTGAAGTGAACTGACAGCCCGACGCAGCCATCGCTCCTGCGAGCGTCAACACAATCCGCGTGCTACGATACCCATCGAGGCACGCGGATTTTCTTTGTCCGACCTGTCGCGACAGCCAACATAACGAGACAAATTCGTTGCATGTACATGTATGTGCAATTGCATATACATGTACGTGCAATTGCACATACATGTACATGCAATGGAATGGACGCGAGAATTCTGGTCCATAGTCACGAGAAACAGGGCAAAAGGACAGGTAAACAAAAAGAGCCCGACGCATTGCATCGGACTCCCCACTATTAAATACTACTATTACTCCTTAAAGGAGCTTTTTCGTCAACTTCTCGAGCATGTCTTTCGTCATGTCGTCGAGGTTATATTTGTGTTCCCAGTCCCATTCCCTGCGGGCGCAACTGTCGTCCATCATGTTTGGCCAGGACTCGGCAATCGACTGCTTGAGCGGATCAACGTCATAGACCATCTCGAACTCGGGCTTATACTTCTTGATGGCCTTGTAGATCATCTCCGGATCGAAGCTCATGGCTGCGATGTTGAAGCCGTTGCGATGCACAAGACGGCTTGGGTCGGCCTCCATCAACATTGTGGCAGCGTGCAGGGCATCGGGCATATACATCATGTCCATGTACGTACCGGCCTTGATGGGGCAAGTGAAGCGTTCGCCACGAACTGCGTAATAATAGATATCGACGGCGTAGTCGGTGGTGCCGCCGCCTGGAGGTGTGACGTAGGATATGATGCCTGGGAAGCGGACGCTGCGCGTATCGACACCGTACTTATGGTAGAACCATTCGCTCAGCAGTTCAGTCGTCACCTTCGACACGCCGTAGATGGTGCGCGGACGCTGCACGGTGTCCTGGGGCGTCATATCGTGGGGCGTCTCGAGACCGAACGAGCCAATCGAGCTGGGAGTAAACACCGCGCACTTGTTCTCGCGAGCAATCTCCAGGATGTTCCACAGGCCGTCTATGCCGATGTTCCACGCCAGGCGAGGCTTCGACTCTGCCACAACCGACAGCAGCGCTGCAAGGTTGTAGATGGCGTCTATGTTGTATTTCTTCACCGCATCAGCGATGCTCTCAGCCTTTATCACGTCCGCGAGGGCACACGGACCGCTCTCCAGCAGCTCACCCTTCGGCTCTGCTCCGGGGATGTAGCCTGCCACAACGTGTTCGTTTCCGTAAAGATTTCTAAGGTGCATCGTCAGCTCAGAACCAATCTGTCCTGTTGAGCCAATAATAAGTATGTTTTTCATTCGCGTATTTGTGAGTTTTAGTTTTTTCTCGCACAAAATTACAAAAAAAATACGAACTAAGAACAATGAACTATGAATTATTTTGTAACTTTGCATTGATATTATCTTTTATCTTTAAACTATTCAACATTTAAACCCTTAAACTCTTAAAATCTTAAACCTTTTGAACCATTAACCTTTAACCATTAACCTGTAACCATTAACCTGTAACCACTAACCATTAACCTTTAACCTTTAACCTTTAACCTTTAACCTTTAACCTTTAACCTTTAACCTTTAAACCCTAAAATATGTACGGTAAAATGAAAGAACATCTCAGCCAGACGCTCGCTGAGATTCGTGAAGCTGGCCTTTACAAGGAAGAGCGCCTCATCGAAAGTCCACAGAAGGCTGCCATTCAGGTGAAGGGCAAAGAGGTGCTGAACTTCTGTGCCAACAACTACCTCGGCCTCTCCGACCATCCGCGTCTCATCGAAGGCGCTACGAAGATGATGCAGCAGCGCGGCTTCGGCATGTCGAGCGTGCGCTTCATCTGCGGCACACAGGACATCCATAAGCAACTCGAGGCTGCCATCAGCGACTACTTCCACACGGAAGATACCATCCTCTATGCTGCCTGCTTCGACGCCAACGGCGGTGTCTTCGAACCCCTCTTCACGGAGGAAGACGCCATCATCAGCGACGCCCTCAACCACGCGAGCATCATCGACGGTGTGCGCCTCTGCAAGGCAAAGCGCTATCGTTACGCCAACGCCAACATGCAGGAACTGGAGAAGTGCCTGCAAGAGGCACAGGCTCAGCGCTTCCGCATCATCGTCACCGACGGCGTGTTCTCGATGGACGGCAATGTCGCACCGATGGATAAGATTTGCGACCTTGCTGAGAAGTACGACGCACTCGTTATGGTCGATGAGAGTCACTCGGCTGGTGTGGTCGGCAAGACAGGTCACGGCGTAAGCGAACTGACCGACACCTACGGACGCGTCGATATCTATACCGGCACCTTGGGCAAAGCCTTCGGCGGCGCACTGGGCGGCTTCACCACAGGCCGCAAGGAGATTATCGACCTGCTGCGTCAGCGCTCACGTCCCTACCTCTTCTCCAACTCACTGGCTCCCTGCATCATCGGCGCTTCCCTCGAAGTCTTCAAGATGCTCAAGGAAAGCAACGAACTGCACGACCGCCTCGTGGAGAACGTCAACTACTTCCGCGACAAGATGATGGCAGCCGGCTTCGACATCAAGCCAACGCAGAGCGCCATCTGCGCCGTGATGCTCTACGACGCCAAACTTTCGCAAGTCTTCGCCGCCAAGATGCAGGAAGAAGGCATCTACGTCACCGGCTTCTACTACCCCGTTGTGCCGAAGGGCGAGGCCCGCATCCGTGTTCAGCTCTCCGCCGGCCACAAGCGCGAACACCTCGACAAGTGCATCGCCGCCTTCATAAAAGTAGGTAAAGAATTGGGAGTGCTGAAGTAAAAGAAGCCAACTGCCTATATAATAGAGAGGGTATGTCAAAATAAACGACATACCCTCTTTTATGTTTTAACCACGAATTACACGAATAGGAGCTGCGAACTCCTTGACTCCCTGACTCCTTAGAGACTTAAAGCCGTGACCAAGAAGATAAGGTCTAAGGAGTTTAGGAGGAGAGGAGTTTATGAACCACGAATTACACGAATAGAAGCTGCGGAACTCCCTGACTCCTTGACTCCTTAGAGACTTAAAGCCACGACCAAGAAGAAAATGTCTAAGGAGTTTAGGAGGAGAGAAGTTTTCGAACCACGAATTACACGAATTTATAATTAAACATGCATCTGTTGTGAAGATGTAGTGCATGTCTCCACCAAGCATAGAATGTTTCACATTGCAAATGAACGAACTTTTCCCTAAACTGCAAAACTTTTCCTAAAGAAAAAGCACAGAGGCAAGGAATGGTTCCCTGCCTCTGTGCGATGTGTGGGGTTAAAGAACTATTGCCGATTGTAACTGTTCGAGAGAGTTATTTCAAGTCAGAAATCATTCTGTCGATGACCTTTTTCAACTGAGGAATGTCCTCTTGTATAGTACGAAAAACAACATCGACATCAATCTCAAAATAATGGTGAGCTATCTTGTCACGCATTCGCATAACACCACTCCAATACATTTCCGGGTATTGAGGAAGCAATTCCCCATGTGTCTGCTTGTCGAGACCTTTTACTGCTTCACCTAAAGCAATCAGATTCATGCAGATGGCATCTAAACGCATCATGCCGCCTGCAGAGCACAACAATTCATTAGGACTCTTGACAGCAGATGCGCGTTCCGTTATCGTATCAACAGCTATGCTGATTTTTTGTAATATGTCTCTTGCAATCACTGAATCATACATAAAGGCCCTCCTTCTTTATGCGTTGTTGCAGCAGGCTGTTTACATCCTTGCGGATTCGTACCAAATCAACATGGCAATCAAACATCTCTTCCAAATCGTTCTGTATGCGGTCAATCGTCAAGAGAGAGGGTACACGTCCATCGTAGCACACGTCCACGTCGCTACTCTCTGTCTGCTCACCACGTGCCACAGAACCGAAGATACCTATGCGGGTCAGACCATATTTGCTCTTTGCTGTAGGTTTATAAAGTTTCAGCAAATGCAGTATTTCTGCCTTCGTTTTCATTTTGACGTCATTTTGCCTCGTTTTCTGCTGCAAAGTTAGCGATTCTTTCCTAAACTGCAAAACTTTTCCCAAAGAAAAAGCACAGAGGCAAGGAATGGTTCCCTGCCTCTGTGCTCTTTAACCGTTATCAGTAAAGGTTAATGGTTAAAGGTTAAAGATTAGAGATTATGGATTAAAGCGTTTTGTCCATTAAGTCCTTACCACTTAAACCCCTCTTTAACCGTTAAACGTTAACCGTTAACCGTTACCACTCCTCGTCCCAAATGGACTTGCTCTCCTTTACGTCACCTTCGGTGACACCACCTGTTATAGATGAAGTTCTGCCTCCATAACTTGTGCCTGTGAGGCCTTCTGTAGAACTTACAGATTGTAGTAAAGCATCACGACTGCCGAGTTCTACGGTCAGCATTGCTGGGGAAATATATGTCTTTTTCATTGTTGTCTTCTTGTTTAAAGTCCTTAAGGTCCCTAAAGTCCTTAGAGACCCTAAGGTCCTTATTTTTTACTTCAAAATCTTTTTACCATTCACGATGTTGATGCCCTTCTGTGTCTTGCTCAAGCGCTGACCAGCGAGATTGTAGATGGCACCGTCTTCCATCTGACTTCTTCCATCTTCCATCAGGCTAATGCCTGTAGCATCGTCGTCGAAGGTAAAGTCAAGAGCCTTGACGCCAGCACTGCCGCCATCAACTGTGATGTAGCCGCGGAAAGCTTTCAGCGTCACGTCGCTGTCCACATTGTAGAACTTGTTGTTGCTGATGATAAAGCTACCCTGCGGAGCTTTGCCATTGGCGTAAACACCAGTGAAGGTAACGCCGTCCGTCACGGAAGGTGTGCCTGTGGTGTTCACAGCTATGCCCGACTCATCAAACAAATCAATGCTGTTGATTTCGCTTGACACCTTTACCATATATGGTTTCCCAGCTTCGATTGTTGAGGCATCAGTAAAGTTCATCGTGTAATTATCTCCATTATGAGTAGCACCCGACAGTTCCTTCACCTCAGCACCTTCGCCAAGCTTGCTCTTATCCATGTTGAAGGGAACGCAGAAAGTGTTCCACTTGTCAGCCTTGAGTGTGCGCTTAAGTTTAATTGCATACGTGGTTTCATTGATTCCTGTATTGTCATTGTTCTCGTCAAACACAAGACAATCGTAATATGTTGAAACTATAAACTCTGACATCTGGAATGAACCGTCATTGCTTCTGTTCGCTTCTGCCTTAAACATGAAATACTGATATACTCCAGGATTGTCTATTGTGAAGTCTGCAAAGGCATAACGGTCTGTTGGAATAGTTGAAGAGGCATCAGTCTCGCTATCTATCTCTGTCCAGCCTGTAGTACTTCCGTCTGTCGTAGGTGCAGAATCCAAAGCTCCATACAACTTGAATGTCTTGGGGTCACGACTGTTTGCGTCATTTGCTGTCTGAATGATATAACCTGTAGCATAGATGGGTTTAGGCGTCTTGAACACAACGTAATTGGTTGAAGCATTGTTCCCCTTACACCATTTGGTAGTGCTTGGACCATCAAAGAGGTTACCGGCGACCTCGCTACCGTAGTTGCCACCGTCGGCAATATGTGTTGTAGGAGCCTTTGCCTCGGTGCTGTAGTCAAGTTTAAGCTCAGCAAGCTGAAGTTCATCCATACCAACCAAACGATGCACATGGAATCTGAAGTACTTATATGCCGTCTGTGAGGGATTGAACTTATAATACTTCCCCGTCTTATTTTCTGTAGGCATTTGAGCACGACCAACACGTTCAATCGGTTCCCAACCACTATGCTCTATGTCACCCAGTCCCCCAAATGCTATGTTAACGTCGTTAGTTCCATATAAACTCCATTCATAGGGATTACGTTTGGGATAAGACTTCGTATCGCCAGCGGTGTACAATGTAAGACCATTCACATAGATGGGTTCTGAAGCAGCGAACAGGGCATTACCATTGTCGTCACTATATGAATAAAAATCGTCTTTTGTGCCGTCATTGTAAATATAATAAATCCAGGAGACAGCTTCCCACTTTGTATCTAGGTTGTCGTCAAACAGGTTCGAATAGAAGCCATAACTGCTAAAACGGTTGTTTCCGTTGTATGCATAGAAGGACAATGGCAGGTTGCTCAGTCCCTCTGTGCCCATATATTCCAAAGCGAACTTACTGAATATAATCCAATCCGTATCGGTTGCCTTTGCTCCCTTTTTGATGCCGAGCTTCAGGTCACCGCCATTATGAGTGAACTCCATCCAGTTGCCGATGTATTTACCATTGTAATACATATCGCGAGCAACTGTCAACATTTCATCAGTCGTCGTCTCACTTAACATTGCCTGCTCTGTGCTTCCGGCAAACATCTTTGCCTCGCCGCCACGATAGAAGCCCTGAACCCTCATGCGGTACTTACCTGCAGGCAGGTTGCTTATTGTCTGCGAGAACTCTACATTCTCGGTATTGAAACTTTCGTACACACGACCGAATCGGGTGTTGTTGTCATCGTTTCTACCATTGTAGGTGAAAGTACCTGTCTTTTCCCATGCGCTTGCACGATCATCCACATCTGCAAGGTCGGCATTCTTGATGAGCCAAGTGGCATTCTGTGGAGCGGATTCTGTCGCACTCATCATCATAGCCAAACGCTGCTCTTTGGTCACAAGCACCCAGATGCTATAATCATTGATGCCTGTACGGAAACAATCAAGAAAGATATCATTGCTTACCGTTGGTGTGAACAGATTGATTGATGGAGTTGGGGACTGTGACTTCGCTGTTAAAGTATAATCATTGTTATCTGTCGGCCAATATGTAACCTTGTAGGCATTGGTCAAGCCAGGCACGTTCACCTTCTCGAAGTGCCAAGCATCAGCATTACTCGTGTCGAGGTAGCGATTGCCAGCCTGGATTGAGGGGCAACTAGCACCATTAAATTTGCCATTAAGATAGTAGCCTCCGTTTCCTTGCTTTGTCAAAGTGAAGTCAAGGCCACGGGTTCCAAGTTCTGCACGCGTGTTCCAGTCGCTGCGAATGCGGTCATTGTTCTGCAACCAAAGACCTGAAGCAGGGTTGTAGAGATAGAACTCACCGTTTGTCACCTCTACGCCTTTGAAGCGTGTGTCGAAGTCACTCTGCTGGTAGTTATATTTCTGCACGCCACAGTCGAAGTAGGAACCGCCATAGTTCTGCTGGATATAAACAGCAATGACATTTGTGCCGGCAGAAAGATAGCTGCCACTGATGGGTACATAGCAATAGCCGTTACCTGTCCAGCCCGAGCGGTTGGCAATCTCGTTGCCATTGATGTAAGCCTTGTAGGTGTCATCGTGGCGGCAGAGGAAATAATATGTTGCCGTGTTATCGACTGCGTCGAGGTTGAAGCTGATGCGGAGCCAGTAGCAGTTGTATTCGCCTTCCCATTTCTGGTCTCCACTCAAGTCGCTGCCAAAAGGTACCTTCTTGGTTTGCCAGCTTGAGTCGTCAAAGTCCTTAGCATACCATGCCCTGTCGCTTCCGTCGTTAGCAGGATCGCCAGGCCAAACGTTCCCTTCACCTCTTGTTCCATACTGGTACTTGGCAGTGAAAACAGTCGTTGCTCCTTTAGGCAACACATCAGTAGTCGATGTCTCTGCCCATGCGCCTAAGGTCAGCACGGACAGCATCAGGAAAAGTATTCCTTTTTTCATAAGATATAATTGTTTAGGGTTAATAAATGTCTTTTTTACCTATTACTTATATATGTGTGCGTACGCACGAGGGATGCAAATATAGGTGTTTTTATGATTGCCCACCTAACTTTTGCCTGATTATTTTGCCAATTGGCAGAAAATCGTACAAAAACAAAGGCAAAATAGTATGTAAAAGAGCCCCTTAAAAAGCGCGCCTTTCTTGCGCTCCATAGGTGCTCAGGCGCAGGCGGAGGTGCTAAAGCATCAAAGAAGGCTGCAAAGCAGTCTCGACGCAGTCAACCGTTAACCGTTATTCTACTCTGTCATCAGTAAGAATCTTTTTCGAATTTTTTGTGTTTTTCGATGTTTTCGGAATAAAAGCTTTTGCCCCTTTGGGGCGAGGGTGGCCCAAACGCAAACAACCCAGGGCACATGCCCTGGGCTGATAGCTTGTTGCCCTTTCAGGGCGCTTCTGCAATCCTCTTGCCCCTCGCTCCTTCGTGGATGCTTTAGCACCACGGCGCGATTGTAGTCGCGGAGCACTCTTCCCTCATTAGTTTCCGTTCTCGGAGAGGAACTTGATGCGGACGAGTTTTATTTCCTCTTCGGTGTACTCGTCTTCGTCGTCGGCGAACTCGTCGAGGGCGTCGTCGATGTCGGGGTCTTCTGCTTCGCGGAAGTAGTCATAGATGTCCTGCATGTGGTCGTCGTCCATGACCTCGCGGATGTAGTAGTCAAGGTTGAGCTTTGTTCCGCTCTCGACCATGCTGTATATTTCGTCGAGCAGTTCGTCGAGGGTCATGCCTTTGGTACGGGCTATCTCTTCGAGATCGACTTGTCGGTCGATGGAGGTGATGATGCTGACCTTATCGGCGCTCTTGTTGACGACGGTGCGTATGCGGAAGTCTTCGAAGCGATCTATCTCGTTCTCCTCGCAGTAGCGTGCGATGAGCTGCACGAACTCTGCTCCATAGCGGTTTGCCTTGCCTTCGCCAACGCCCTTGATGTTCTTCAGTTCCTCGACGGTTGTGGGATATGATGTTGCCATATCCTCGAGCGACGGGTCTTGGAAGATGACGTAAGGAGGCAGGTTCTTGCGGCGGGCCACGTCGCGGCGCAGGTCTTTGAGCATGGCGAAGAGTGTCTCGTCGAGGACTGATGTGCCTTCGCCCATAGCATCGTTGAAGTCGTCGAACTCGCGGTCTTCGGTGATGTAGAACTCTTCGGGGTCCTTCATGTAGTCGTGTCCTGCCTGTGTGATGCTGAGCAGGCCGTAGTTCTCGATGCCTTTCTCGATGTAGCCTGATATCATGGCCTGACGTATGACTGCATTCCAGAAGGATGCTTCGTGGTCGTCGCCGCAACCGAAGCAGTTGAGGAGTTCGTGGCGATGTGCGATGACGTCGTCCGTCTCGTTGCCCACGAGGATGTCGATGACGTGCTGCGTCTTGAAGCCTTCCTTGATGGCATTGATAACCTTGAGCACTTGCAGGAGTTCGCTGACGGCTTTGACGCGTTCCTTCGGATGCAGGCAGTTGTCGCACTTGCCGCAGTTGTCGGGTTCGTATTCCTCGCCGAAGTAATGCAACAGGAACTTGCGTCGGCAGACGGATGTCTCGGCATAGGCTGCTGTCTCTTGCAGGAGCTGACGGCCGATGTCCTGCTCTGCCACGGGTTTGCCCTGCATGAACTTCTCGAGTTTACGCAGGTCGTGAGGCGAGAAGAATGTGAGGCAGACGCCTTCGCCGCCGTCTCGGCCGGCGCGTCCCGTCTCCTGATAGTAGCCCTCGAGGCTCTTGGGTATGTCGTAATGGATGACGTAGCGCACGTCTGGCTTGTCGATGCCCATGCCGAAGGCAATGGTGGCAACGATGACGTCGATGCGCTCCATGAGGAAGTCGTCCTGTGTCTCGGCTCTGTCTGCCGACTCCATTCCGGCATGATAAGCGCGCGCCTTGATGTTGTTGGCACGAAGCATCTCGGCCAGTTCCTCTACGCGGCGACGGCTCAGGCAGTAGATGATGCCGCTCTTGCCCTTGTTCTGGAGCACGAAGCGGGTGATGTCTTTATCGACGTCCTTTGTCTTGGGGCGTATCTCGTAGTAGAGGTTGGGGCGGTTGAAAGAGCTCTTGAACTCGGTGGCATCAGGTATGCCGAGGTTCTTCTTGATGTCCGTTCGCACCTTATCAGTAGCCGTTGCAGTCAATGCGATGATGGGCGCTTTGCCAATCTGCTCGACGAGCGGACGGATGTTGCGGTACTCGGGACGGAAGTCGTGTCCCCATTCAGAGATACAATGGGCTTCGTCAACTGCATAGAA
>ONSR01000073.1 GCA_900320565.1 uncultured Prevotellaceae bacterium | reverse complement strand
TCATGGCGACGCTGAAGTTGTCGTACTGCCGGGGGCTGTACTTGAGCAGGAGTCCTTCGTTGTAGATGCTGTCCTTGTCCAGGCAGGTGTGTGTAAGGATGTCGGTGGAGAAGTACGTCGGCCGCTTGCATTCCTTCATCAGGTACATGATGATGTCGGCCTCGAAGTGCTTTGCCCAGTCCTCGCCATACTGCCCGTAGTCCTCTACATTGAAGGTCTTGGGCTTGATGTCCAGCCTTCGGAAGAGCGCCTGCAGGTAGTTCGGGGAGTGGAGATACGAGAGGGGAATGACCGTGACGTCCGTCCTTTCGTCCAATGCCGCCTGCATCATCTTCATGGGGCCAAGCAGGACGTCGCCGTTGGCAAAGTAGAGTGCCCCAGGTTCCATGCTCCGCAACATGTTCATGTTGTAGTGCATGATGCGGGTAGGGTAGTACTTCATGCGGTACGCTTGGCGGAATAGCTCGCCGACCTTCTGGTTCTCGGGGTCGATGCTCCAGAGGCGGCAAGCAAGGTAGTTGACGTCTTCGGCACAGACCTCTTCGGGCATCAGTTCGATGGCGCGGTAGATGTTGTCGCCCCGCATGGCAGCCGAATCGGAGCGCAGGCAGTAGCGTCCCTTGCAGAGGTTCAGCGCGTAGCTGTCGGGGATGGCCTTCTCCATCTTCTGAATGATGTCAGCCGATGGAGATTTGTCCTCGTCGCCATAGCCCGTAGTGAATATCTCGTGATAGTTCGTCGCTCGGAACAGGTTCCGCCAAGCCCATTCGTCCTTCGGGTTGGCATCCACCTTCTTCTGCCACGCCTCAATCTGCCGGGCATACCATTCCGGCTCGTGGCTCGTACTTATGAACGACTCTATAGTTTCTGCCTTCTGCGCTGAGGCAAATGTGCAATAAATGATTGTTGCTGCAATAATGATTGTCCTTTTCATTGTTTCATTCTTTCATTAATTCATTTTTTCAAAGGCCTTCATTATTGCAAACACGCGAAGCAGGAAAGCGTTCACCGCGTGACGCTTTCGACGCGGAGTTTTAAGGTGCCGACGGGGACGCGGACTTCCACCAAGTCGCCTTCGTTCTTGCCCAGGAGTGCCTGTGCGATGGGCGATTTGATGGAGAGCTTGCCCTCAGCCATGTTTGCTTCGTGCGGGCTGACAATTGTGTAGGTCATCTTCGCACCAGTGCCGAGGTTCGTCATCTCCACCTTGTTCAGCAGTCCGATGCCGTCGCTGCGGAGCTTCGATGTGTCTATCACCCTTGCAAACTCCAGCACGCGTTGCAGGAAGCGAATCCTTCCGAGCAGTTTGCCTTGTTCGCGTTTCGCGGCATGATATTCGAAGTTCTCGCTGAGGTCGCCTTTGTCGCGAGCTTCCGAGATGGCGTCCTTCACGCGTGGCAGCTCCACCGTTTCCAGCTCGTGCAGTTCGGCTACAATCTTGTCGTAGCCCTCTTGTGACATATATTCCATATTTCATAGCTCCGCGCCTTAACAGCGCGCCTTGATGCTAAAGCATTCAAGAAACCGCCCACGCTTCTCACGCAGGCGGTTTCTTAAATTATATAAATAATGTGTATATTACTTTTCCTTTGGCTCGACAATCTTCCAGAGGATAGCTGCAACGAGGGCGCCTACGAAGGGACCTACGATGAAGATCCAGAGGTTAGCAAGTGCATCGCCACCAGCAAAGATAGCGGGACCGATAGAACGAGCGGGGTTAACGCTTGTGCCGGTGAAGTAAATGCCTACCAAGTGGATGAGAATCAGTGAGAGACCGATGGCCAGACCAGCGAAGTTGTTGGTAGCGCCATTTGTCTTGTGCGTAGAGCCAAGCACTACGAGCACGAAGAGGGCCGTCAGGATGATCTCAGCAGAAATGGCAACGCACCAGCATCCGCCGCAACCAACACCGATGCCGTTAGCACCCAGACCGGAGCCGGGATAGAGATAGAACAGAGCAGCACCTGCGATGATGGCACCGATGACCTGTCCGCACATGTAGCCGAAGCAGTCCTTCACGCTGATGCGACCAGTCACGAGGCAACCGAGCGTGATGGCAGGATTGATGTGGCAACCAGAGATACCACCAATGGTGTAGGCCATGGCAACTACAGCAAGACCGAAGGCGATGGCTGTTCCGACAACAGACGCAGCATCAGTTCCACAACTCAGACTAACGGCTGCACCGCAACCGAGGAATGTCAGCACGAATGTACCGAGGCATTCAGCAATGTACTTTTTCATAGAAAAGTAAAGTTTTAAGGGTTAAACATTAAGTTCTTCTTCGTGCAAAGTTAGCATTTATTTGCATTCGCTCCAAACTTTTCAGTAAAAAAGTTTCACAAACCTCTCCAGAGAACTACGCGTGTGATGATGAAACTCGACACCAGTCAACCGATAGCTCGATGCCAGTCAAGAGTCTGCCAGGATTGCTATGCCGGTATAGTTGTTACTTAACAATAATCTTGCGGCCGTCCTTTATGTACAAACCTTTCGCGGGACGGTTGATTTTGCGTCCGCTCAGGTCGAACCATTCGCCATTTGACGACTTATCATTTACGACTTCTTCGACGGCAGTCGGGCCGTCGCTGGAAGGTGTGGCGCCAAGATATTCGGCATGAACGGTCTCGCGAAAGACATCGACGCGTATGTGATAGTAACCCTCTTGACGAATGCTCCATTTGTTGTCACCGCTGCCTCCGGTAAGCAGTTGGGTGCTTCCGAGGATGTCTTCGTCTTGCGAGAAAGGATGCAAAGCTTTTGGCTCCCAAGCGTTTTGTCCGAGGAACTTGAAGCGACGCGGTTCGCCAAACTCCTGACGCTCGCGCAGTTCGCCTGTCCAATCCCAAGCACAGACCTCATCCTCGTCTCTGGTAAAAGGCAGGAATGTGTAGGTCACCCATCCGCATTCAGTTGCTCCGCCCACGATGAAGAGTTCGTTCCAAGGACGGAAGAGTTCGCCTGTCAGGGTCTTGGCATTGATGTCGATGGTTATGCGATAGACATCTTCCGTCAGAGGCACAGTCCAAAGACTTGCCAACGAATCGCGCGCAATGGCAATGGTGAAAGGCATTGGGCCGGTGACGGCATAGGCATCTTCGTAGGTGGGTTTGAGGTAGCGAACGCCGCTGGCCGTCGGAAGTTCTTTGTTGCGGAAACACAATGTGCCTCCTTCGATAAGACGGCCAGTATATTTGAATTGATTGTTCGGAAAGGGCGTCAGTTCTTGAATGCCTCCAGGCACAGCAGAGCCTACTGCCCAGATGTGGGACATGTCCTGTGCAAATGAACATTGAACATTGAACATTGAACATTCAAGAAATAGGATGAGCAAGAGGCGTTTCATGGCTTGTGGGGGATTAGGATTTTCTTTCCGTTCTGAATGTAAATGCCCTGAGGTAATTTAAGATTTGACGATTGACCATTGGACGTATCGTTCCCCCTAAAGGGGGTTAGGGGGTCCTTACCATTTACCATTTGTCGGCCACTCAAGTCAAAGACCTCATTATTCATTTTTAATTTTTCATTTTTAATTTCCTTGATGCCGGTCTCTTTATCCTTGAAGTTGATGACGATGGTCTCAGAACAAGGTCGGGTAGGGACGTTGACAGTGAGTTGCTTCGATGCTTCGTCGTAACTCCAGTCGTTTGTTTCTTCTCCATTGATGCTGACGTTGTTTGGCTCTGCCATCAAGAAGAAGACAACCTGCCAAGCTCGATTCCCTGGCATTCCTTCGTAAATGCCTTCGCGAGGATGGATGGTGAGCGTAGTGCCATCGGCAGCATGCGTCTGCGTGAAGATGGTTGTGGCAAACTCTCCTTCTTTATATGCTTCGCTGTCGCCTTGGTCCTCATAGAGCTTGCCTGTGCCATCGGCTCCGGGGATGACCCAAAGCACAAGCGAAGAGGGCTCAGCCTTCAGGTGCGAGAGAGGTGGATTGCAGGGAATGATGCTGCCACGACGGATGAAGTAGGGAATCTCGTTCAGTCCATATTGGTCTGTAATGGTTTGGTTGCTCGAAAGCATTCTGTTGCGGCAAACATCGTACCAATAGCCTTTTGGCAGCCAAGTCTTGCGCTCGCTTGTTCCGTCGCTTAACGAGGGCGTCGATATGGGCGAGACGAGAATATCGTTACCAAAGAGATACTCGTCCTCGACCGAGTATGCTTTATTCTCTTCGGGCCATTCGTAATAGAGCGGGCGGCAAATAGAGACGCCTGTATCGTAAGCCTCTCGAGCAGCAGTATAAATATAAGGTACAAGGGTGTAACGAAGCTTGAAGGCTTCCCTTTGTAGGTCGAGGTTAGAGAATTTCCAGATGCGACGCTCGCAACCGCTTTGGCTGGAGCCATGCGTGCGGAAGATAGGTTGGAAGACACTGAACTGCATCCATCTGAGCACGAGTTCCGGGTCGGTACTGATGTTGTTGGGTTGCAAGTAGCCACCACCATCGTGCCCCCAATAGCCGAAGCAGACATTGGCAGCCGTTGCTGTGACGTAGCTCTCGAACTGCAAGGTGCCGTATGTGGCGAAGGTATCTCCCGAGAAACCAATAGGGTAGCGATGGCTTCCCATGCCTCCCCAACGGTGGAAGATGACGGGACGACGGTCGGTTCTGTTCAGCCTCATGTCGTTATAGAAGACATGATTGAGCCAGAACGTCTGCCCAAGACCGGTAATGTAGCTACTCGTCAAGTCTTGTTGCCAGTCGAGCCACCAGAAGTCCACGCCTTGACGTTCGCGGACACGCATGATGTTCTTGAAGAAGGTGCGGTAGAAAGTGGAATCCTCCAATTGCCAGGGAACGGTCGTAACACTTGCGTCGAGTCCCATGTCACTACGGATCTTGGCAAAGTTATCGTCGCTGGAACCAATGCCGTCGGCAGGATGAAGGTTGAGGGCCGTCTTGGTGTTGTGGGTATGCATCCAGCTCATTAGCGTAGCAGGATTGGGGAAGAGCGTCTTGTTCCAAGTCCAGCCCGTCCATGAGTTCTGATGCCAATCGCAGTCAATCATCAGCACATCATGCGGCACATCGTTGTTCTCCATGTCCCTGATGAGCTGCTGAATGTCGCTTTGAGAGTAGGCCTGGTACTTGCTATACCAGTAGCCAAACATGTATTTAGGCGGCAAAGGCTGCCTGCCTGCAATACGGACATAGTCGCCTAAAGCGTCTTTATACTGATGTCCATAGCCAAAGAAATACCAGTCGATAGCGCTGGCATCGAGAGGTGTGCCGACCCAAGGAATGCCGTCCACCACTTTGTCGAAGGGGAAAGAGCGGCTGCCATCGCCGCGTTGGGTGCTTGGTGACTCATCGAGGATGGCCCAACCGTCGCGAGAGAGCAGACCTTTCTCGAGTGAAACACGATGTGTGTCGCCAATGTTACCGTCGAGGGTACGTTGTGTGCCAAGCAGGTTGAGGGCATCGTCCTTGCCTGGATACCAAAGGATTTGGCGTCCGTTCATCTGGAACGTAATGCCAAGAACCGTGCTGTTCTTGTGTTGCTTTTGGATTCTGGAACCAATCTTATAGCGCAAGGTCAACGAATCCGTACGAATCACGAGATAGCCATCCTCTTCCGTCGTTGTGAAGGCAGGTACAGGCAAATTGCGATTGACGACAGCAAAGGTGGCACGGTCTTCGAAGAGACTCGTGGTGCTGTACTGAATGCGAATAAGTCTTGGCGTCAGGATGGTGAAACGAGCCCTTCCGCTCGTCACAACAGCCCCTTCCTGAGCCAGAGGATTCCATTCCTCTCCTGCGTTAATAAATAAGGTAGAGAGGAGAAGAAAGAAGAGAAGGCTACTCCATCGTGCCTTCAATGGTGAGGCGAACCACTTCGTTGACTGCATTAGAGCGAATGGTGATGGTCTTCGTGAAATGGCCGGGGAACTTGTCTGTGCCGTCGTAGGTCACATCGACAACGCCCTTATCGCCTGGTTTGATGGGTTCCTTTGTATAGGTGGGAATGGTGCAGCCGCAGCTGGCAAAAGCCTGATGAATAATGAGCGGAGCCGTTCCTGTATTGGTGAAGGGGAAGGAGCAGTGCACAACTGGCTCGCTCTTCGAGAACTTGCCGAAGTCATAGCGAAGAGTGTCGAAGGTTACTTCTGCATAGTTCTCGGCCTTCGTTGTAGCAACAGCCTTCACTTCGCTGACGTTAACTTTCTGTTTCAGGGTTTGTGCTTTTGCCGTGAGCAAGGTGCAGGGGGCAAGGAGCAAGATAAGAAGAATCTTTTTCATCATTCTGTTGTTTTGTTCACATTTTGCTTTGCAAAGATACGAAAAAGTTCATAGTTCATAGTTCATAGTTCATAATTATTTAACGAATTTGCTCTTTTTTGACATTTATTTTGTACTTTTGCAGGTCAGAAAGGCAAGTAAAAGAGAAATGGAGCAAATCATTCTTGGCATAGACCCGGGTACGAACATTATGGGTTATGGCGTGCTTCGCGTGGACGGGAAGAAGGCAGAAATGCTTGCATTGGGTGTAATTGACCTTCGCAAGTTTGCCGACCCCTACCTGAAGCTCGGCCATATCTACGAACGTGTTTGCAGCATCATCGAGGGCTATCTGCCAGACTGTATGGCTATCGAGGCACCTTTCTTTGGCAAGAACATCCAGAGTATGCTGAAGTTGGGACGTGCTCAGGGTGTAGCCATTGCTGCTGCCATCCAGCGTCAAGTGCCAATTACGGAGTATGCGCCTTCGAAGATTAAGATGGCGATTACGGGCAACGGTAATGCCAGCAAGGAGCAGGTTGCCGATATGCTCCGCAGGATGCTTCATGTCGATAAGGAAGAGATGGGTAAGTTCCTCGACGCGTCCGATGCCCTTGGCGCAGCTTATTGCCACTTCCTGCAAATGGGAAAGCCTGAGAGCGACCACAAGTATCGAGGTTGGGCAGATTTCGTGAGAAAGAATAAAGATAGAGTCAATGATTAGGATAACGAACGGAGTTGCTCGCCATCCGCTATGGAGAATGGCCGAGCCTATCAACCTGCACATCGAGAAAGGCGAGCAGATTGCCATTGTTGGTGATAATGCTGCAGGTAAATCGCGACTTGTAGAGGTCTTGACGGGGCATTATCCTTTGCTCCTGAACGAAGTGCAATACGACTTCTCGGAGTGCCAATCGCCTCTCGTAAGCGACAACCTGAAGTACATTTCCTTCCGTGACTCCTATGGCGAACAAGACGGAACATACTACTATCAGCAGCGCTGGAACCAGCACGACATCGCTGACGATACACCGACTGTAGGCCAACTGCTCAAAAGTAATTCCTACACCCAGTTATTTCATCTTGACGAGCTTGCTGACAAGTACATTATCTCCCTCAGCTCTGGCGAGTTACGTAAGTTCCAAATGGCTAAGGCACTTGCTACGAACCCACGCGTACTCATCCTTGACAACCCGTTTATCGGACTTGATGCTGAGGCCAGGAAAAACTTCCGCGACTTGCTCGAGGTGCTGGCGAAGGAAGCGAACATGCTTGTCATCCTTATTCTGAGCAAGCGCGACGACATTCCTGATTTCATCACGCATGTCCTTCCTGTAGAGGGTTTGCGCTTGCTTCCGAAGATGACTCTCGCGGAATATCGTAAGCAATATGCTGCGATTCCTCGTCCCAAACTGAGCGACGACATCAAGAATTGGATAGCCAGCCTGCCCGTTCGAGACCTCAAAGCGACGGACTTCTATCCCCACGACGGCGGAGAGATACTGCGTTTCCGTGATGTGAGCATCAGGTATGGGAATCGAACGATACTCCAGCCCCTCAATTGGACTGTCCGTGAAGGCGAGAGATGGGCGCTGAGCGGACCAAACGGCTCAGGCAAGAGCACCTTGCTAAGCTTGGTTTGTGCCGACAATCCCCAAGCCTACGCCTGCAATATCGAACTCTTCGGACACAGACGTGGCACAGGTGAAAGCATCTGGCAAATCAAGAAACACATCGGTTATGTCAGCCCTGAGATGCATCGAGCTTACCTTAAAGACATTCCTGCTATCGATGTGGTAGCGAGCGGGTTGAGTGACTCGGTAGGGCTTTATGTTCGTCCTAAGCCAGAGCAGAAGCAAGTGTGCCTCGATTGGATGTGTGTCTTCGGCATAGAAGAAGTGGCAGACCGGTCGTTCCTGCAGCTCAGCAGTGGCGAGCAGCGCCTCTGTCTCTTGGCTCGAGCCTTTGTGAAAGACCCTGAGTTGCTCATCCTCGACGAACCTCTTCACGGCCTCGACGACAAGAACCGGCAGCTTGTCCGGCAAATCATCAAGTGCTTCTGCCAGCGGCCTCACAAGACGCTTGTCATGGTTACGCACTATCAGGAGGAACTTCCCGACTGCATCACCCACCACCTCCGCTTGCAAAAAACGACATAACTCTTAGCATCGAAGAAAAGAGGAATATTATTTCCAGTCAACCGACAGGTCGACGCCAGTCAAGCTTTAGCTCGACGCCAGTCAACTTTGCAAAGTTCTCTGCAGAAGTTTGGCAACTTCTCTGCAGAAGTTCGTAAACTTTTCTGCAGAAGTTTAGCAACTTCACTGCAGTAATTTTTACGTTTTTCTATAGCCTTGTTTTCTAACCACTTGCAAAACCCGGAAAATCCTGCAGAGGATTTGCCCAAATCCTCACGTGGATTTGTTGAAATCCTCCTGTGGATTTTGCCAAATCCTCACGTCGATTTTAGGGACGCGTCCCTCTCGCCTTAGGGACGTGTCCCTCTCCTCATAGGGACGCGTCC
>ONSR01000064.1 GCA_900320565.1 uncultured Prevotellaceae bacterium | reverse complement strand
TCACTTCGAGCAGTTTGGCTGCAAAGATTGATTCAACGTTGTTCACCATAGTTATTTGTTATTTAGCGTAAGTTCGACGAAAATAATTGTCTGAATACATGGCGCTATAAACACCGAATACAAAGTTACGGAAATTATCTTTATGGCAGTCGAATTTCACGAAGTTTTTTGCCGTATGTTAGGCAAATATACTCTTCATGCCCCGAAATGGCAGGAAAGGAGTCTTGCTGCGGGGTATGAAAACTGCTTCCAGACATTCTCTGGGGCCAGAGTATGCCTGGAAGCAGTCATAGCAAGGTATTACGTAGGTGTGTCAGCTTTTGAACACCTTTTTGCCGTTCCTGATGTAGAGTCCTGGCTCGTTCATGCTGGCGGTACGGGTGCCGTTGAGGCGGTAGATGATGTTCTGCCGGCTGTTCTCCTTTATCTCGTTCAGGGCATCGTCGTCGCTTGTGACGGTCAGGGTCAGGGACTTCGATATGGGTTCGCCTTCGATGCAGATGCAGTACTCATGCTGTCCGGCTGCAAGGCCAGTGAGTGTGATGTTGCCTTCTTCTGTATCGAGAGGCATTACATCTTGCCAAACGCCATCTTGCTTGATGCAAAGTTTGGCAGCCAGCGAGGGATGGAGGTTGCTGTAATGCATGACGATTTCCTCTCCTGCCTGATACTCTGCCTTGTCTGCACGAAGGCGCGACGGCTTGCCGATGGCGAAGTACTGGCGCTCGAAAGGCTCTGAGTAGTCGTCGGCCATGAAGTAACCCACAAAGTAGATGCCTTCGGACAGGGGTGCTGTCCAGTTGTTCGTACCACTTACGTTCAGTCGAAGCGTGCCGTTAACCTTTGTATTGTAGAGCCATGTGGGGCACTTTACGTCCTTTGGAACGAGTCCGGCCTGGTAGATGCCCACCCAGTCTTTGCTGATGTTGGGAGCATTCGCGAGTGTTATGACGATGGCATTTCCTACGTTATATACGCGTTTGTCGGGCGTCATGGAGAACGTCGCGGGGTCGAAAGCCCGATTGGTCACAAAGAGAGGAACGCGAGGCGAGCACTCTGAGTAGCCTCCGTCTTGGAATAGCACGGCAAAGTACTCCCCAGCAGCAGAGAGACTGAGGCTCAGCGTGCCTGCTGCCACTTCAGTATATGCGTAGGTCGCCGATGTGTCGCTCGAGCCTGGGGTTTTGCCTTTGGCGTAGATGCCGAGCCATGCTTCTGTGCCGACAGGAACGCCGCTGAAGGTAGCCTGAATGGTCTCGTTCACCTTGTAGAACTGCTTGTCGAGCGCGAGGGTCGAGATGTATGAGGCAATGGTGCCGTCCGTCCAGTCGGTATAGATGGGGTCTCCTTTGGCTCCGAAGCAGTTGCATGGACGCACGGCAAAGCGGTAGGCGAAATCTTTGGGCAGCTCGCCCTCGCCAAAGACGCAGACGACTTCGCCCTCTTCTTTGTTCTCGCCGAGGTAGCACTTGGGCGAGAAGACGCGCTTCGTAGCGGTGACATGACGAACGTCGAGCCAGTCGTATTCCACCTGCACCTCGTAATCGAAGGCACGCACGCCGGCGTTCTTCTTCAGGACGGTCGGGAAGTGAACCGTCACCTGCTTCTGCGAGGTGCCATAACGGTCGGCGCCTGAGCCTCCGGTAACAGTAACCTTCGTGCCCGCGGGGAATTGCGGAATGGCAGCCGTCTTGGCACGATTCTCGAAGGAAAGCGGTTGAGTAACCGAGATGGGCCAGGGAAGATACCAAGCCTCGCCGATGGGTTCGTCATAGACAAACTCGCGCTTCTCGAACGTGATAGCCGAATCATAGACGCGCATCACCATTCCCTGACGTCCGTCCTGCGGGTCCATCTTCGCCATCTGCGAGGGCGGCTTGGCTGACCAATCGTCCTGATAGGTGTTTTCGCGTGCCGGCATCGGGTAGAGATACTTGAGCGAGGAGGTTCCAATGCTGGTGAAAGCCCCCTGCCAAAGGTCGCGGTCGTCGTCGAGAGGCGAGTGCGAGTGGCCGGAGAACGCGATGGCATTGGGATAATTGCTGAGCAACTTTGTCACCGTTCCGTCGTCTCTGCCCCAAGCCCACGCGCAGTTGCAGGTGTCTTTGGGGTGTGGATGCTGGATGTAGAAGAAGGGTTTCCCGTCGGCAGTCAGCTCAGAGTTGTGTTCCTGAAGGAAGTCAGCGAGTCCTGAGATGTGGCTCTGGTTCTCCCAATGCGCGCCGATGAAGTGGTAGCCCTTGATGGTCTTCATCCAGATGGGCTGGTAGTCTTCCTTGAAACACTGCTTCCAAGCTGCCGCAGCCTGTCGTCCGATGCCTTGCGCTTGCGCCGTCTCAGCCCCGACACTGCTGATGGTCCCGCCCCAGGTATAGCCCTCCATGTCGTGGTTGCCGTAGATGAAGAGCTGAACCGTCTCTTTCCCATCTAGTCCTTTGTTGTTCGGAAAGACTTGGAACCAAGCATTCGCCACCACTTGCAGCTGCGGCAGGAGCCCCTGGTCGGCCATGTCGCCGGCGATGATGACACCGTCCACCTTCAGACTACGGAAGTATTCCAAGGTGTGGATGAACGTTTCGGCTGTGTCTGCGCCACGCAGATGGATGTCGCTCACAATGCCGATTACGAGGTTGGGATTGCCCAAAGTAGCCAACGTTTCTGCGAGGGCAGGCAAACCCAAATAGGCTGCTCCGGCAAGGGCGGTACTGCGCCTCAGGAATTCTCTTCTGTTCATAACATTTATATAATGCGCTGCAAAGATACGCAAAATAGTTCAAAGTTCAAAGTTCGAAGTTCAAAGTTTTTGTCCGTTCCCCCAGATTTGCAATACTTCGGCAGGGTATATGGGTAACTGTGATGCTTTATGTCTGCGAACCATGAACTTTACAAATTGCCACATAAAATGCCGTTTTTCTTTCTTTATGCTATTATTGCACACTCATTAAAAGGGTAAAAAAAGGCACGAAATACGTCGAATTTGCAAACGCAGCACGCCATGTTTGCCAACGCCCTACGTTAAGTTGGTCAACTTAACGTAGGGCGTTTGATTTTTAACTGCGTTGCTTTTACAGAAGAACTACGTAAAAAAGTGTGCAAAAACACGATGAAATGACCGATTTTGTAAGGTGCAGTTGTCAATTTGACGTTTTCCTTTTCTCGAGCCGTCTCGTAACATCCTGATTCTCAGCACAGGTTCGATTTAAGCGCATTTCTTTGAAAAAACGACCAAAACCATATCCGAGACCATTTTAAGCGATTCTGGAGCGTTTGTCAAAAATGCGAGTGTAAGTAAAAATGGCAAATATGTGACAAAATGTCAAACGCAATATTGCCATTAACTAAAGGCTTCGACTTCGGCAGAATAGTGTCCGTAGATGTACTCCACCACCATTCGGCCGTAGCGACCCTGTTCTGCAACAAGGCAGGAGACGAGTCCCATCGTCCAACGCCAATTGACTTCGATGCAGGGACAAATGCCTTCCTGGGCCAACATCATGTCGATGCCGACTGGACCAGCGTAGTCGAAACGGCTCAGGCGCGCTGTCCACCAAGCCCGTATCTCTTGGAGATATTGCAAAGGAATGTATTGTGCCAGCCACGCGAGCTTCTGTCCCTCGGGCGCCACCCAATTCCCCAAGTACGCTCCTCGCTCGTTGGTGTAGAAGAGGGACAAGCCTCGATACTCAACTCCGCCCTTTCCATCGAGCCAGAACTCAAGGGCGAAGTCGGTCACTTTATGCAGGAACTGCTCCACGACAACACTTCCCTGTGCCTTCAGAATGCGGCTGGCCCAAGCCTTCAGACCCTCTCCCAGCCTCTCCCTTGCAGGGAGAGGAGTAGTTACATCAGTTCCCCCCATGTCTCTTTGGCTATCTGCCCCTCTCCCTACAAGGGAGAGGCTGGGAGAGGGTCCGATTGGTCCAGGGACTTTTCTAATACCCCTTCCGCTGCTGCTCCACGGCGATTTCAGCAAAGCCTCGCCATATGCGTTTGCCGTTTCCTCTGCCTCCTCGATGCTCCGACAAAGGACAGAATTGCCTGCGAAGTGTCCGTCGAGAGGCAATTCGCTTCGAAGCTCCTGCAAGAGAGATACGGCAGTTTGTCTGTGGGAAAGTTGTCTGATTTGCTCCAACTCCTTCCGGGAAGGTAAAAGCGACTCCTGAACGCCTGCCTGTTTGAGTTGATGACAAAGTGACGGACTCCATCCCCAAGGCAGGATACGCGTGTCGTCCGACAGATTGAGCCGCTCCTCGCCGTTCCATACGATGTCCTCCTCATCAGCCCACCACTGCGGAAGCCACCAAAGTTCACGCCGCATCTGCTGGATCTGGACAGGTGGCGTGTAGCCCGGATGCCCGTCGGCAAGGGCCATATCGTTCTCTGGATTGAAGACGTATAAGCAGTTCATAATTCATAGTTATGAGTTCATAGTTGTGTTCACAGTTCATAGTTCTTCTCGCTTCATTTAGGGCGAAGCCTGACTATGAACTATGAATTATGAACTATGAACTAATCTCCACGTTCGTATAGTAGTGCTTGAGGATTTGCTTGTAGCTGAAGCCTCGCTCTCCCATCACGGCAGCACCGATTTGGCAAAGGCCTACGCCGTGTCCCCAACCACGTCCGTGAAGGACAAACCGCTGTGGAACACCACCTCTGACGTTCTTCGTCTCGACGGTAAAGGCACTGCTCTTCAGGTGAGACGTGCTGAGCAATCGGCGAATCTCAAGTTCCTTGCCGATGATGAAAGCCTTGTCTTTGCCCACGATACGCAGCTTGCTGATGTGTCCGCCTGGTCCCTTCTCCACTATTTCTAAGTTGAGAATCGGTCCCAGGTCCATCTTCAAATGGCTCGTGATGCGTTCGTGGATCTCTTCCTGCGACAGCTCTTCCGTCCATTCATAGAAGTCGTGCGTCTCGAGGTCGTAGTCGTTGAGGACTTGGCGAAGTATCTTCTTATCACTTGTATTGCAGTAGGGGTCTTTGACGGACCGCAGGTAAGGCACCTCGATGTTCTCCCAGCAGTACTGATACTCGTTGGTCTGTCCGCCACAACACTTGCCGAAGCGCGTGTCGCAAACCTTTCCGTCGTACATCAGGACCTGTCCTCGTGTGGCATTCACGGCTTCCGCAACCTGCGGATTGCTTGCCCTCGTGATGCCTTGATAGCGCTGGCAGTGGTCGTCGGCACAGACGTCGAAGATGGTGTGGTCCTCGCGGTCGTACCAACGGATGCTTTCGCCTTCGCCCTTGACGAACGTGAAGAACGGCGCTGGCTGCCCGGCTCTTTCCTGACGACGCTGCATCTGGGCATAGAGCCAACTGCGGCTGATGACGGCAGCAGCCTTCAGGAACTCGAGCGAACAACTGCTCTTCATCTCGCTGCTGATGACGCTCGTCAGGTAATCCTCGACGGGCAGGATGTTGATTGCCACAATCTTGTCCTCGTCAACCACAAGCTTGAGGATGCCGCTGAAGGTCTGTGATTCCTGTCGCTCCCAGTGGAACTTCTGTCCGATGGTGACGCCGTGAAGGGTGAAGGACCCCCCAACCCCCTTTAGGGGGAGGCTTTCCTCCTGAGGACGGAACGTCAGCTCTTGATAGACATTGTCCTTCCATCGGATGCCACCCTCGGTGTATTCTGCTATTTGCTCGCCTGTCACCTCTGTGCCTTTGGCTTGATAAGGACTGTTCATGCAGAAACGGATGGCTGTGTCCTTCATGATGCCGACTGATACAACCTGATTGATGGCTGGCATATCGTCCTTCTTTTCTTCTCCATCTGTAGCAGCCCCTTCAGCTTTGTCTGTAAGTTGAGTGATGATAGGCTTGAGTTCCTCTTCGCTTAGCGTCACTTCCTTGAGGATGCTTGCTGCTTTCTCTGCCGTCAAAGCCTCGAAGTCCTGTTCTCTTGGCGTGATGAAGAGGCCGCACATATCAAGAGCTCCCGGGCTTATCAGCAGTTGCTCCTTTCCTTCAGCATAATAGCAATCGGGACGATGCTTGCTGCGAGGGAAGATGAGCGTCACGATCTCATCAGGGCGGCTTGCAGTTCCTTTCTCTCGCCAGCAGACGATGTTCAAGCGAGGCTCTGTCTCGTCGCCTATCACAGGCAGAGCCTTATAGACGCGCTGGCAGAGCAGGCTGTCGCTTTCTGTCGGGAGGCTGCGAATGACAAAGACGGGGCAAGCGTAACCTTCCAAGAGATAAAGCCCTGGACGATTGCCCACGTTGCCTGCCTCCTCCATAGAGGCCATTTGCTCGCCCATCAAAGGATAGAGCTTCCTGAGTCCCTTCTCGTACATCGTCCAGTCGCGCTCCAAGGGCACAATGCCGCGACTTCCTGCCTGCAGATGCATATGGTCGGGACACGACGCGCCGCAAAGCGGACCGTTGTAGAAGACGATGTGCTTCGGCATGTCCCATGCCATCTTACGAAGCGTGCCGAATGAGCTGTAGATGCTTTGAGGCGTGTGTCGTCGCATTGGGATAGTAAAGTGCTGAGGCAGGATGGGGTAGGGGTTGACGAGAATCTGATAGTGCTTCTCCGTCATCAGTTTGTGCTGCTCCTTCGGTCGGTTGTTGTCACAGAGGAAGCAAGGGCGTTCACTAATCGTTTTCTTGTCTATTGCGGCTCCCGTAGAGACGATTCGGGCGGGGTTCCATTGAGCAGCCATCATTGTCTCGCCAAGGGGCAGTTCCTTTGTCTGCACGCCTTCCTCCAATGCCTTATATCGTTCACATTATGTTGCCAGAGCAGGTTGAGTTGCTGGCGGGCCTTGATCTCGAGGGTGCGCAGGTGGTCCTTGTAGGTGTTGTTCTTGTTGATCTTGTCCTGACTGAGGGCGGCATCGCTGTTGCCTTCCCATCGACGGCAAAGATACAGCTCGTCGTAGATGCGGCCGATGCGGTAGCGGCGGCTTATCATCAAGCCAAGCGCATAGTCTTCCCCATAGCTTGTGTTGGGTATTTGAAGTTCACGGAGTACGGGTGTGAAGAAGGCGCGGGGAGCTCCGAGTCCGTTGATGCGTAGTGCGTTGTTACGACCATTCAGCAATGTCCATTCGCGATGGTCGATGAGGCCAGGCGGAAGGGTGTTCAGTTGGAAGTCGCACATCCTGTACGAGCCTATCACCATCGCAGCACCTTCAGCATAGAAGGCATCCACCATTCGCTGCAATGTTTGTGGCGAGGAGTAGAGGTCGTCGCTGTCGAGCTGTACGACGAAGCGTCCCACCTGTGGATGATGCACAGCCATGTTCCAGCAGCCGCCAATGCCGAGGTCGTTGCGGTCGGGGATGATGTGTATGACGCGTTCGTCGGCGGAGAACTCGTCGATGGCTTCCGTTGTGCCGTCTGCCGAGCCATTATCAACGACGATAAGGTTGAATGGGAAGGTGGTTTCCTGTTCCAAGACACTACGAATGGCGTCGCGGATGGTGCGCTCTCGGTTGCGGACAGGGATGATGACGGAGGCTTCGACTGCAAACTCGCCTTCCGAGAGGTTGATTTCGTCGTATTCGTCACCATGCAGATAGGCGTTCAAGGCACGTAGATGCCGTGTGCAGGCCCGTTCCATTTCGATTTGCCGGCTGCGGTTGCGCGGGTCGACATAGTCGAACTGCTTCTGCCCGCTCAGCCTGGTGTCGCGTTCCACTTCGGTATAGAGGAACTCGTCGATGTGCAGGGGCAGTTGCTTGCGGCTGATGAAGAGCCTGAGGTCATAGAGGGCAGCGAACTGATAGTTGTGCAGGTTCTCCTGCGCGACATACTCCTTCAGCACCTCCGTTCGGAAGAGCAGCACCGAGCCCATCTGGAAGTCATCGCGGACAGAGCCGAGCTGGCAGCTGATCAGCGGCATCGAACGACGCTCCCCGTTGGGGGTAAGCGTGTAATGGTCGGAGAAGAGCATCAGTGCTTGGCTGTCCTCTGCAATTGTGAGGAGTCGTGTCAAGGCATGATAGCCGAGCTGCAGGGCGTCGTACTTACAATATAATAAAGTATATGGAGCTGTCGCTGTTTCTGCGATGAAGCGTATCGTCTTGGTGCTGCCAATGCCCTCTTCTCGCAGGAAGTTCACCTCTTTCACGTTCTCGTCAGCCAGCAGCTCGTCCAGCGTCCCCTTGACCTGTTCGTCGCTCTGCCAAGGGATAAAGCAATCAATTCTGTTTGCCATTTTACTATTTACAATTTGCTATTTCCTTTGCAAAGGTACAAAAAAGCGAGGACAAAACAAAATAAAGTGCGGGATTGTTTGGCAGAAAGAAATGAAAGCATAGTTTTGAGGCTGAACATAACCTTTAAGAGATGAAAACGCAGGAAGCCCGATGCAATAGGTTGCTCATTTTCACCGACAAGGATACAAAGAATAATTGAAAACGGAGAGCTGAAAACTGAAAATGAGTCTTTTTCACGAGGGAACATGCCGAATTGTCCAATTATCAGTTTGTCAAAAGAAATGTCTTTTTGCTTACATGCGTAAAAATGGCTGCCTTTGCAGGAGCGCGTGAAACGTTGCCGGTGGCTCTTTCCTGCCTCGGAGGAAATATGCGTCCGTAGCGGGCTTTTTGCTGAAACAGAGCATATTGCGATGCATACATACAGTCGAAAAAGACGAATATGCAGTGGAGTGACTTGCATATATGCGTTTCCGGAGCTGTTTTTGGACGTTTTATATCATGAAATTCCGCAGGCGAAAAATAAAACGCCGCACGCGGAAATTGCAATCTCCGCATGCGGCGTTTGTCATCGCCCTGTGCGACATTGGCATATTCGACGTGTTTCACGCCCTTTTTCGCCGTTTTAAAATGTGACAGGAAGAAAGGGAAACCGGCAATCTCCTTGCAAAGTGATATTTACTGGGACACTTTGGGATTGCGTGGCACGAGGTCTTTCTGCTCGCCCAAGGTGAAGTGTGGGTTGTCCGGACTGAGGCGGATGTGCGTCAGGCGGTCGCAGTTCTTGAAGACTTCGTTGCCGAAGCGGCTTAAGGTCTTTGGTAAGCTGATGGAATACAGGTGGTTGCAATAGGAGAAGGCGTAGTTTCCGATGCGCTCCACACCCTCAGGCAGCTGCACGCTGAGCAGGGCTTGACAGGAGGTGAAGGCGTTGTAGCCGATGTAGGTCACGGTCTCGGGTAGTTTTACGGCAAGCAGGTTTGTGCAACCGCTGAAGGCTGCATTGCTCACAGCCTTCAGCCCTTCGTGGAAGACGACGTAGTTGAGGTTCCGGCAACGCCCGAAAGCCGCATCTCCTGTTCGCTGCAAAGTGCGAGGCGCCACGAAATGAGAGAGGTAGGTGCACTCGTAGAATGCCGAATCCGGCAACGTTTCCAGCTCAATCTCCTCCATGTCTATGGTGCGCAATAGGCCAGTCCGAAGCATCTCGCGAAGGGTGGAGAAGTCACGCTCGTCCATCTTGCCGCTCAGCTTTAAGTGGCGAGTAGTCAGAAGCTCTTGTCTTGAGAGAGCATCCGCAAGCGTTCCAGGTTCGTTCATCGCAATGTCCTTCGCCAAAGCATGGTAGTTGCTGTCTGCTACATCGACAAGGAGCCATTGCTGCTGGCTGTAGCCCGACAGGTCGTCGAGGTCGTAGTAACCGTCGCGGTTCCCTGCCCAACCCATGTTGACGTGCACTTTCTGCTTCTTGCAACCATCGATGATGAAGAGGTGCCCGTCTTTCTCCTTCTCGTTGTAGCCGCGATAGAAAACCGGTCTGCCTGCCTTCAGCTCCGAGAAGATAAGCTGACGGAATAGGCTGTCGCGCTCGGGTGTGGCGAACTGGCTGCGTTCGTAGATGCTCATATCGTTGCTGTAATGGAAGAGTCGCTTCAGCGCTCCCATCATTCGCGAAAGTGAAGTCCCGCTTGCCTCTGCACCGTATTCGGTAAGCGACGACACGCCACAGTCGCTGATGAGCTTGGCAACAGCCACTATCTCTTCTTTCCGCAGGACAGCCGTCAACGTTGGGAACATCAGGTCCCATTCGTATTCGTATGTTCCGTCGGGGCTCGTGGAGGGATAGCGATGGTAGTTCACCATTTGCGCCATTGCCACAGGTCCGCAGCCGGCCAGCATCTTTGTGGATTCGCCTTTTGTGCTTTCCGTCTTTGGGCAAAGCAGATTGAAGGGATGGTGCTGCCCCCATCGCGTCAGGATGAGTGGCTTGACGTCTTCGGGAAAGACGTATTTGTCTTGAGCGTACGAAACGAATGCAACAAGGACAAGCAGAATGGCGACAATGCTTTGCTTCATTTCCATCCTTCGAGGTCGGCTTCGGGGAAGAGGTCGGGGTTGAAGACTGGCTCCTTGCCTTGCTTCCGTTGCTCCTTGAAGTTTTTAAGGAGACGGAAGGCATAGCGGCTCAGCAAAAGGACGGCAATGAGATTGGTGATGGTCATCAACGCCATTGCGAGGTCCACGATGCTCCATGCCTGCTGCAGCGACATGAAACCGCCCATGAGCACCACCACGCCGCTCATGCAGCGGAACAGGGTAATGGCCCAGGGCTTGTCGCAGATGTAGCGCACGTTCGTCTCGCCGTAGAAATAGTTGGCGATGATGGTGGAGTAGGCAAACAGGAAGATGGCTGCCAAGAGGAACCATCCGCCGAAACTGCCCAGGTGGTGCTCCATGGCGTGACCGGTGAGGATGATGCCGTCGCTGCCATCCGCATAGAGGCCGCTCAGCAGGATGATGAAGGCGGTGCAGGTGCAGATGACGAGTGTGTCGGCAAAGACGCCGAGGCTCTGCAGCAGGCCCTGATAGACGGGATGCGGTATGGTGGCTGTGGCTGCAGCATTGGGCGCGCTGCCCTCACCAGCCTCGTTCGAGAAGAGGCCGCGCTTCACGCCCTGCATCACGGCGATGCCCACCGCGCCACCTGCAGCCTGCTCCCATCCGAAAGCACTCCGCACGATGAGGCTCAGCATGGCAGGTATCTCAGTGATGTTAGCAACAAGGATGTAGAGCGCCAGCACGATGTAGCCGAGGGCCATGAAGGGCACAATCATCGCGCAGAAGCGGGCGATGCGGTGGATGCCTCCGAAGATGATGGCCAACGTCAGCAAAGATGATGGCCAACGTCAGCAAAGTCAGTCCGCCAGCCACATATCTCATGGGAATTTGGAAGGCGTCCGAGATGGCGTCGCAAAGGGTGTTGCTCTGCACAATCTGGTTTGCAAGGCCAAAGCCGTAGATGATGAGCACAGCAAAGAGTGCGCCCATCCACGGACGCTTCAAGCCATATTTCATGTAGTAGGCCGGTCCGCCGTAGAAGCTCTCCTTGCCCCTCCGCTTGAAGAGCTGGGCGAGTGTGGCTTCCATAAAGGCCGTGGAGGCTCCCAACAAAGCCATCACCCACATCCAGAACACGGCTCCAGGACCTCCCACGAAGATAGCGCTCGCCACACCAGCCAGGTTGCCCGTTCCCACTCTCGAGGAAAGACTGATGGCAAAGGCTTGGAAAGAGGAAATCTTACGCTTGCCGATGCTCTCGATAGGCTGGTCGCTTGGCTTGAAGAGGTTGCGCAACATCGTCGGCAACATAGTGAACTGCACGCCACGCAGGTTCCAAGTGAAGTAGAGCGCACAGCCCACCAGCATCGTGATAACGATGTAGGTCCACAGCCAATCACTTATCGAACCGATGATGTCAAACCTTATAAATTCAAGATTCATGATGTATTCCATGTCAACTCAACAACTATGAACTATACACTAGCACTATAAACTATGAATTATGAATTGTGAAGCAAAGCTCGACGAATGTCAATTATGAATTATGAATGAAGGTTATGAACGCATCACCACTGCTTCCTTCTTGCAGCCATCGACCTTGATGGTCATGGGAGCAGGCAAGCGGACGTGGCGGACGTGCTCCGTCTCTTGCACGGCGGGCAGCTGGTCGAGGACTTCCTGCCTGTAGATGCCGTCGCCACGGAACGCATTAATCGTCAGATAGCAAACGCCAAGCGAGGTGAGGTTCTGGAAGAAATGAGTGCCTTGACTCGGGTCAACTTGGAAGCTATCGAGTCCTGCCTCTACAATAATCTGCGCAGCACTGATGTGACTCCACTTCACAGGAATGCCGAGCCACGGGTCGCTGCTTCCCCATCGACCAGGTCCGATGAGGAGGTAAGAGCTTGAGCCAGACTCAACCGCCAGGAATCCTCTGTTTATCTTCTCAATCTCTTCGACAATCGCAGGGTTGTTTGAGGGCGTATAACCATCGGTCTTGACGTAAATGATGTCTTGTATGTCGTTATAGATGCCGTGACCTATTGCACAATGCGACCGCAAGAGACAATCCTCGTCGGGAATCGTGGTGAGGTCTTCGTCGAGTTCCATTCGGTTGTCCACCATAGGCCTGATCTGCAAGAGGCAGAACTCGCCGGTACGGTCGGCATGGAGGTTGACGGCGAACTCTATCTCTACGGGGCGCTTCATCTCGTCCTGTCCATATTGAAGCACCTTTCGCATCAGTTCGGGCAAAGGGAAGACGTCGCTTTGCAGGACGCCCGCGAAGGAGATTATCTTACGGTTGCGACCCTCGTAGAAGCCTTCGTAGATGCACTGGTCAACAGGGTCGTAGGTTGAGCAAATCCATTGAAGCGTGCCATCCTTCTCAGCCTCGCGGACTGGCACCTTGATGAGGTTGAAGCCATCATTCACGCAGATATTGCCCGCTTCCTTAGAACTTTGAGCTCTCAAGGCAAGGAAGTACGTCTGTGTGTCGCGCAGGGCAATCTCCATCTCGCTCATCTGCAGAACCTGATGTGGGTGGGCAGGGCAGACACGAAGGCTGGTCCCACCATCCACGATGTACTTTCCAAGTCCCATCGCCAGCGAGACAGTTCCCTCCTCGGCCTTCTCGTCACCGATGGGGTAGTAGTTGATGCTTCGTGCCACACCACTAATGACAGGATAGAAGCGGCCGTTGTGCTCCTCGCCCACGACCTCCTGAAGGATGACGGCCATCTTCTCTTGGTCAATCACATTGCTTGTGGCCGTCATGTAGTCCTTGCTGCTGCGATAGAAGACGCTGGCATAGACGCCCTTAATCGTTTCTGAGAGCATCGAGAGACGCTCGTAGCGATCGTGGGCTGCAGGAATCATATAAGTGCTATAGACGCCAGCAAAGGGTTGGTAATGTGAGTCTTCGAGCAGGCTGGAGGAACGTATTGCGATAGGTCCGGCAACGACGTCGAGGAAGGCCTCCAAGTCGCCCACAAGCCGCATAGGAAGGCGTGCGCGGAGGAAATGGGCGAGGATGTCTTCGTCGGGAATGTCGCTGAGCGCAAGTTGATAGAGGTCGTTGGAGTCCATGAACTCGTCGAAGATGTCGGTGCAAAGCACGACTGTCTTCGGAATGCAGACCCTGACACCTTCCTGCTCGTTGAGGTCTGTGTGACGGCCAAGCAGGTGGTCAATGAAAGCCAGGCCGCGTCCTTTGCCGCCCAAACTGCCCTCGCCGATGCGGGCAAAGTTGCTGTACTGGTCGAAACGCTCGCGTTGGAAGACTGCCACGACACCCTGATTCTTCATTCTTCGGTAAGCAACAATGGCGTCGAGAATGATGGCACGATGTGCATCGACGTCCTGCAGGCTCTCCCATGTGATGCCTTTCAGGAACTCCGATATGGGGAAGAGGGCACGAGAGGCGAGCCAGCGGCTCACGTTATTGTGGGAAATGTGATAGAGGAGGCTTCGCGTAGGAAGCGTCATGATGTTGTTCTGCAAGTCCTTCAGGTTGTGAAGTCTCGCCACTTCCTCCATCGTGTCAGGGTCTCTGAAGATGAAATCACCGAAGCCAAAGTAGTCGCGAAGGTGGTCGCGCAGGTCCACATCAATCTTCTTCGAGTTCTTGTCGATGAAACTTGCGTGGCATTCTTTGGCAAGTTTGGCATTCTCGGTTTCGCTCGAATCGAGGATGAGGGGCACGTATGGGTCGCGAGCACGAATGGCGCTCAACAGCTTGAAACCAGCCGCCTCGTCCTTTTCCCCTCCGGGAATCAAGGGAAAACGGCAGTCGCTGATAACACCAAGTGTATTGTCGGCAAAGCGATTGTAGAGGAGCCACGCTTCTTCGTAGTTGCGAGCCAGCACAATCTTCGGTCGTCCGCGCATTCGGAGCATTTCGAGGCTCGTGTTGAGGGCTTCGGTGGCGAACTCGAGGCTTTGCTGCAGGACGAACTTGTAAAGCGTGGGCAGGATGCTGGAATAGAAGCGGATACTGTCCTCAACGACCAATAGCATTTGCACGCCAGCTGATCGTATGTCGTGTTCCAAGTTCATGCGGTCCTCCATGAGCTTGATGATGGAGAGCAGCAGTTCGGTGTTGCCGAGCCAGCAGAAGACGTACTCGAAGACGCTGAGGTCTTCGTTCTGCATACGTCGGGTGATGCCGTGGCTGAAGGGCGTGAGCACGACGATAGGCGTGGTGGGATAGTCCTGCTTGATGCTTCGTGCGATGTCGAACACAGAGTTGTCCTCGGCCGCAGGCATCACGATGACGAGGTTGACTTGTCCGCCGGCCATCGTCTCCACAGCCTCTTCCTTGCTGTGCACTTGCAGGAATCGCGGGGGAAAGCGGAGGCCGAGCTTGGCATATTCAGAGAATATCTTCTCGTCCACACGGCCGTCATCCTCGAGCATGAAGGCGTCGTAGGGATTAGCGATGAGCAGTACGTTGTAGACGCGGTTGAGCATCAAGTCGACGAAGGAGGTGTCTTTCAGTGTCATCTCTTTTATTTACGATTTGACGATTTACAATTTACGATTTATCATCTGAGGGTTTTATCAGTGTACAAAGGTATGGAAAAAAAGTGGAATAAAGAAGTATTTGTCCCAAAGAATGTTGAGAATGGCTTTCTTGTGTGCGTGAATGCGAAAAACCTTGTGGGTTTTGTGGCTTATGTCGAAAAAAAAGTCTAACTTTGTGAGCGGAACGGAAAGAAAGGGTTGTGCCCTTGCCTGCCGAGTCGCTGCCGTGATGCGGAAACTGGCAGGGAGGGTGCTGAACCATGAAGAATACATTATTAATTATTAAAAGCAAAGTAGAGTTATGGTAAACAGATTTATTCTCAACGAAGTGTCGTATTTCGGCCCAGGGGCACGCAAGGAGCTGCCGGGCGTAGTGAAAAGACTGGGGTTCGGGAAGGCCCTTGTGGTGACCGACAAGGGGCTGATGCAGTTTGGCGTGGCGAAGAAGGTGCTCGACGTCATGGATGAGGCGGGCATTGCCTACGAGATTTTCGACGACGTGAAGCCCAATCCCACGGTGACGAACGTGAAGAACGGCATCGAAGCCTGCAGGCGTGCGAAGGCCGACTTCATCGTTGCCATAGGCGGAGGCTCGTCGATGGACACGGCAAAGGGCATCGGTATCGTGGTGAGGAACCCCGAGTTTGGCGACATCGTGTCGCTGGAGGGCGTGGCCGACACGAAGAAGAAGTCGCTGCCCATCATCGCTCTGCCCACCACGGCAGGCACGGCGGCCGAGACGACCATCAATTATGTCATCATCGACGAGTCGCGCCAGGCGAAGATGGTCTGCGTGGACCCCAACGACATTCCCTGCGTGGCCATCATCGATGCTGAGCTGATGTACTCGTTGCCCAAGAGTCTGACGGCAGCCACAGGGATGGACGCCATGACCCATGCTGTGGAGGGACTTATCACGAAGGCTGCGTGGGAACTGAGTGACATGTTTGAGGTGAAAGCCATCGAGATGATATACAAGTATTTGCCTTTGGCGGTGAACGAACCCACGAACCCTGTGGGGCGCAACGGAATGGCTGTGGCTCAGTATGTGGCAGGCATGGCGTTCTCCAACGTCGGCCTTGGCGTGGACCACGGCATGGCGCATCCGCTCAGCGCCCTCTTCGATGTCCCCCACGGCGTGGCGTGTGCCATGCTGCTGCCCACGGTGATGCGCTTCAACATGCCGGCGGCGAAGGAGAAATATGTGGAGATAGCCAAGGCGTGCGGCGTTTATCAGCCCACGATGACCACCGACGAGGCTGCCGAAGCGGCCTGCCGTGCCATCGAAACGCTGAGCGAGCAGGTGGGAACCAACAAGCGACTCAGCGACCTGGGCATTGGCGAGAAGGACATAGAAGCTTTGGCTGAGCAGGCCATCAACGACGTCTGCACGCCGGGCAACCCGCGACCGGTCAGCAAACAGGACATCATTGCGCTCTATCATCAGATTCTTTAGTCCGAAACGGCCAGGGCTTCTGCCCGAAACGGCCAAGCATTGTTGCCATAAGGGTTAAGCATTATCGTCATAAGGGTTAAGCCTTTTGGCCATAAGGGTCAAGGGTTCTTCCAACAACACAAAAAGACAACGGATTAAACGGATTAAACGGATTTATGCTACGCTGTTGTATTCGTAGATAAGAATCCGTTTAATCCGTTTAATCCGTTGTCGTCAGTTACGCACAGGCACTTGCCTTTGTGCTACTCCGCCTGTCGTCTGTGGCGCAGGCGCAGGGGGCTGTCGGTCTTACTTCCCGCCGCCGCCTAGAGCGATGTAGAGGGCGATGAGCGCTTCGCTGCGGTCGTACATGTTCATGGCCTCGCTGAGCTGCGCGCTGAGCAGTGACTCCTGAGCCGTGAGCACTTCCAGATAGATGGCCTTGCCGTTGTCCATCAGCTCATGGGTGCCCTTGTATGCCTGGCGGAGCACTTCCACCTGGCGCTCGTAGTACTGCTGTTTCTCTACAGACGCCTGATAGTCGGCCAGAGCCTCGTTCACTTCGTTGCCGGCATCAATGACGGTCTGCACATAGCTGCGCTTCATGTCCTCCAAGGTCAGCTTCGTAATCTTGAGGTTCGCCTTGAGTTTGCCTTGTGCGAAGATGGGTTGCGCGAGCTGGCCGATGGCATTGAGCAGAAGGCTCCCGGGGTTGACGACGGCGCCGCCGCCATTGTTCGTCCAACCCACCAGCCCGGACAGCGTGATGGTGGGGAAGAAGGCGGCACGGGCAGTCTGCATGTGGTAGTAAGCCTCCTCAATCACATGGTTTGCCATGCGGATGTCGGGCCTGCGCTCCAGCAGCTGTGCCGACACGCCGTTGACCATCTGCTGCGACAGCGTGTAGCTTCCCCACTTGCTGCGCTCGATGCTTCGGGGCGAAACGCCCATCAGGCTGCAGAGATCGTTCTCAATGCTCTTGATATAGCGCTTCGTGTCCACAATCTGTGTCTTGACGTCGAGCCACGAAGCCTCCATCTGCTGTACGGCCGTGGAGTAGGATTTGCCGTTCTCCCAAAGCGACCTCTGCGTCTCGAGCGAAGCGTTCCAGAGCGCGTCGGTCTGGGTGAGAATCTCCAGCTGACGGTCCAAAACCTGCAACAGTGCATACTGCTGGCTAGCGATGCTGACGAGGTTGGAGTGGACCGCATTCTCGTAGCACTGAGCTTGCAGCAGCGAAGCCTTCGCCGCGCGCTTCCTGTTGGTGATGGAGCCGAACGCCTCTATCTCCCAGTCCATTTGCAGAGGCAGCGTATAGACCTTTGCAGCACGGCTATAGTCGAAGCTCGAAATGCTTCCCTGCGGAGCGATGTTGAACGAAGGCAGGTAGGCGAGCTTGGCTGCCTTGAGCGATGCCTCGCCCTTCTCCACGGCAATGCGGGCAGAACCCAGGTCGGTGTTGCCGGCCAGCACCTGCTCGATGAGCTTCTGGAGCAGAGGGTCGGTGAAGAATTCGCGCCAGGAGAGCGGTGCCTGAGCAGACGTCGCGTTGGGAACGCCAGTGACATCCGACGGGATTTCCGTCTGAGGCTCATATTTCTTGTACAGGCCGCAGCCCGAAAGCATAAGGCTCACGGCTGCGACGACGATGATATTCTTATAATTCATAATATATAGTTCATAATTCATAAATAAGCTACGCGTGGAATGGCGGTAGCAAATTCTTCATTCTTCATTCTTCACTCTTCATTCCTTCGTTTCCTTTTCCCTGGAATCTCTCATGCAGCTTCTGGAACACGATGAAGAAAGCCGGCACCACGAAGAGCAGGGCAATGGTGCCGATGCTCATGCCGCCGATGACACCAAGAGCCAAAGCGCGGTTGCCGTTGGCACCTGCACCGCCTTCTATCACAAGGGGAATCATGCCGATAATCATCGTCAGCACCGTCATGAGGATGGGGCGCAGACGTTCCTTGCAGGCCTCGAAGGCGGCATCCATAATGCTCATGCCTTGTGCACGACGCTCAGAAGCAAACTCCGTAATCAGGATGGCTGTCTTTGCCAAAAGGCCTATCAACATGATGACACCCGTCTGCAGATAGATGTTATTGTCCATGCCGGGAATCTCATTCTTGTAGCCGATGTAGGCAAACACGAAAGCACCCATCAGGCCAAACGGCACGCTGAACAGCACGGCCCACGGCGTGAACCAAGAATTATAGAGTGAGGCGAGGATGAGATAGATGAGGATGGCGCAGATGACATAAATGAGAGCTGTGGCATTGGAGCCTGCTGCTTCCTCCACCTCGCGCGACATTCCGCTGTATTCAAATGTGGCTGTGCTTGGCATCTCCTGCTTGAAGACCTCGGCAATGACTTTGTGGGCGTCGCCCTCGGTGTAGCCTCCGCCAGGAGTTACATAGCAGGTAATGCTCTGAAGCAAGTTGAAGTGCTCGATATTGGCAGGGCCTACAATCTCCTTCAGCGAGACAAACTGAGAGATGGGAGCCATCTTTCCGTCCTTCACCTGCATGAAGATGTTGTGAAGCGACTGCGGGTCGAGACGATACTCGGGCGACGCTGCTGCCATGATGCGGTAAACCTTACCGAATTGGTTGAAGTTGCCGATATATGCGCCGCCGCAGAAAGCACCCAGGGTGTTGAGCACCTCTTCTGGCGACACGCCGGCACGGCTGCATTGGGCTGCATCGACATCGACCTGATACTTCGGGAAACGTTCAGAATAAGTTGACATGGCGGTGGCAATCTCCGGACGTTCGGACAACTTTGCCAGGAAATGTTCCGTCTGCTTTGCAAACTCCGAAAGGTTACCGTCAGTGGGATCTTCCACAACCAGCGTGATGTCATTACTTGTTCCGTAGCCAGGAATCTGAGGCATCTCAAAGGGTGCTACCACCAAGTTCTTGAGGTCTTGGCAATCGAAGTAGAAACGATACCTGACAAGGGTGACGTAATGTTCCAAGCCCGGACGTTCGTCCCAGTTCTTCAGGCGCACAACCATCGTGGCATAGTTAGAGCCTGCACCCGAGTACATGCCGTAGCCACAGGTCACAGAGAAGCTTTCCAGTTCGGGAATCTTCTTTACTTTCTCCTCCACCTTCTTCACCATCTCGCGTGTCTGCTTCAGTGTGGTTCCTTCCGGAGCACGAACTTCAACCAGGAACACGCCTTGGTCCTCTTGAGGAACGAGGCCCGAGGGCAGACTCTTCATGAAGAACACAAGCAGGGCAGCAGCAGCAGCCAGCAGTCCCCATGACAGGATGGGGCGCTTGATGAACTTCTTCACGCTCTTGCTATACTTATTATATATAGCATTGTAGCTGACTTCGTAGGCTTTCTTTGTGTAGTAGGTCAGGCTCTTGCCTTCCTTCTCGCCTTCCGTCACACGCATCATGATGGCGCAGAGGGCAGGGCAAAGCGTCAAGGCAGAGATACACGACAGGCCGACGGACGAGGCTATCGTCACACCGAACTGAGTGAAGAAGGTGCCCGACGTGCCTGGCATGAACATCACGGGAATGAACACTGCCATGAAGACCAGCGTACACGACACGACGGCCACCGACACTTCGTTCATGGCTTGACGTGTGGCTTCGCGTGCATCGCTGATGCCGTTCTCCATCTTTGCCATGACTGCTTCCACCACCACGATGGCATCGTCCACAACTGTACCGATGGCCAGCACGAGGGCAAACAGCGTTAGGATGTTGAGCGAGAAGCCGGCCATCTTTACTATGGCAAAGGTGCCCAGCAGGGACACGATGATTGAGATGGAAGGTATGATGGTGGCCTTGAAGTTCTGCAAGAAGAAGTACACCACGAGAATGACAAGAATGATGGCAATGACGAGCGTTTCAATCACATTGTGGAAGGCAGCGAAGAGGAAGTCGTCGCTGGTCATCAGCGTCACGAACTCCAGTCCTGCAGGCATCGTCTGCTTGGCTTCCTCAAACATCTTGCTGATGCCGGCGTTCACCTCTGTGGCGTTGGCGCCTGGTGCGGCAAACACCATGAAGAGGGCACCGGGCTTGTCCATGATGTTCGACGTGAAGTTGTAGCTCATGGCACCAATCTGCACCTCAGCCACGTCGCTCAGTTGCAGCATTCCGCCGCCACTTGTGCGCAGCACGATGTTGTTGAACTCTTCGATGGTCTTCAGTGTTCCCTTGTACTGCATGGAGTACTGATAGGAGTTCTCCGACTGTTCGCCCAGGGAGCCAACGGCCGAGACGAAGCTCTGACCGCCGATGGCAGCAAAGACATCGTTGGGCGTCAGGCCATACTGAGCCATCACGTCGGGCTTGAGCCAGATGCGCAGGGCATAGGTGTTGCCGAGGCTCAGCACGTTGCCCACGCCGGAGATACGCATCAGGCGAGGTTTGATATTGATGTCCACATAGTTTGAGACAAAGTCCTCGTCGTACTTGCCGTCGGCACTTCTCACGGCGAAGATTTGCAGAATGTTGTTCTGACGTTTCTCCACCTTCACGCCCACCTTGTTCACGTCGGCTGGCAGCAGGGCTTGCGAACGCGTCACACGGTTCTGCACGTTCACTGCAGCCATGTCGGGGTCGGTGCCTTGCTTGAAGTAGACGTTGATTTCGACTTCACCGTTCGACGAGGCTTTCGAGGTCATGTACGTCATGTCGGTCACACCGTTGATGGCTTCCTCCAGAGGCTGGATGACGGACTTCATGACGGTGTTCTCGTCGGCACCGCTATAGCTGGTGGAAATCTGCACCGTTGGCGGTGCGATGTCGGGGTATTGCTCCACTGGCAGTGTGCTCATCGAGATGTAGCCCACCAGTGCGATTACAATCGAGATGGCACACGCCATCACGTATTTGTCAATGAATATATTGTTCTTCATGTTATCTTCGTGATTACGTTATGACGTTATTACGATGTTGTGATAGTGTCAGAACAGCACTTTTTGTCCCTCCGTCACGTTGTTGGCACCGGTGGTGACAATTTTGTCGCCTGCGCCAAGTCCGCTCGTCACGATGAAGTCCTTGCCGTTGCCGGTGTCCTCCGTCGTCACGTCAACTGCTGTGGCTGTGCTGTCGGGTAGGACCTTGTAGACGAGCGACTTGTCCTGCAGGCGCACGACGGCGTGCTGGGGGATGACGATTACGCCTTTCTCTTCAAAGGGCATGACGATGGTGCCCTGTATGCCGGAGTAGAGATGCCCTTCGGGGTTGGGGAAGGACACCTTGCTCGTGAGGGAGCCAGTGGCGGCATCCACCACACCTGTCAGGCTCACCACGCGCCCTTTGTGGGGATATTCCGTGCCATTCTTCATCACGAAGGTGGCTTCGGGCAGGTCGGCGATGTATTTGTTCACCTCATTGGCCTTTACTCCTTCCTGCACCATTGTCTCGATGATGGCTTCCGTCACGGAGAATTCGGCATACATTGTAGTGTTGCCGCTCACGATGGTCAGTGGGGTGAGAGGCGACACTTGGTCGCCCGTGCGGACGGGTATCTCGCCGGTGATGCCCGACACGGGAGCTGTGATGGTGCAGAAGCCAAGGTCCACTTTGGCGCGGTTCACGGCTGCCTGTGCTTGAGCCACGGCTGCAGTGGCCTGCTTGTAGGAGTTCTCGCTTGCCGAGAGCATGTAGCTGCTCACGATGTTCTTGTCGAACAGGTTTTTGTTCGACTCGTACTCCAGCTTGGCAGAGTTCTCCTGAGCCTTGGCAGCTTGCAGGTTGGCCTGTGCAGCCTCCAGTTCGAGCCGGGCGTTGCGCGAGTCGATGACGAAGAGCGTCTGCCCCTTCTTGACCAGCTGGCCTTCTGCCACGCAGATCTTCATCAGTTGGCCGCTGACCTGGGGAGTGATCGTCACGTCGTTCTGACCAACCATCCTGGCGCTGAACTTGTAGGGGAGCATGATGTCCGACTTCTCCACCGTCATGGTTTCGAACGATGATGGAATTTCCTTCGGCAATTCTGGGCCGCACGATGTCAACACGAAGGCTGTGCCGAGCATCAAGGCCAAGTTAGCAAAATACTTTCTGTTCATTTGATTTGTTTTTTATGTTTTTTATGGTGTTGTTTATGATGTCAGTAGTTGTATTTAGGGTTTTCCCGTGCAAAGGTACTAATTTTCTTCGAAATGCCAAAGCAATGCCAGAATTTATTGAAGTCGAGGGCAAGTATTTGCAGCAGAAGCGTATGTGCCCGTGCCCCCTTCACGCTCCGGCTGCAAACTAAACGTGCTGTGTTTGCTCTTATAATGTAACGTGACCTGTTATCCTTGTAGGGACGCGCCGTGGCGCGTCCCTACAGGGCGATGGCTTACACCGGAACGACGGTGTTGTAATGACTGACGCTTCGGAATCTGTCTGCAACCGCGGGGGAATGAATGACCGTACGAAACGATTACCCCTTCATCGCTTCTCCAGACAAAACAACAGCGGCAGGCATTCTCTACCGAACACCTGCCGCCGCGTTTCCTTCCTCCTTTGGAGGGGTCA
>ONSR01000062.1 GCA_900320565.1 uncultured Prevotellaceae bacterium | reverse complement strand
GCGGGGTTCCACCTCTTCCCATTCCGAACAGAGAAGTTAAGCCCGCCCGCGCCGATGGTACTGCACACCCGTGGGAGAGTAGGTAGCCGCCGTTTTTAGAGAGAGAGCCTTTGGTAATTCCAGAGGCTCTCTTCATATATATGGCTGTCTGCTCTCCCACGAGTGAGTGGGCGAGCGGGGCCGTAGAGGGAAGACTGAATGTCTTCCCGTGCCCCAGCGAGGGGAGCGAGTTCCCACTCGCGACGGAGCAGGTAGGTAGCCGCCGTTTTTTTCAGGAAGCCCTTCGAGAGAAATCTCGAGGAGCTTTTTTATTTTGCGCTGGGCAGCCCGACAAACCTCTCGAAACAGGGACAGAAGTTCAAGACGAAGCGGACGTAAAACTTGCGTACGCAACTTGCGTACGAAGAATTTATCGTGGGTATTTTCGTGTTATTTATTATGTGGCTTCTTTAAGTTTTATGCCTAAAATGCGAGTTTTGGGTACTTGTGGGGATGAAAAAAATATCTTAACTTTGCAGCGGAGTTTTGTTGATATTGCCTTAAATGTAACTAAAGACAGTGGGCAAATGCAAAATGTCAGGGGTAAACTAATAAATCGCAAACGTATAGGAACACTAATTTAAAATCATACAACGATGAAGGCTTTTTCTGTAAAAACATTTTTTTGTGTCGTGACATTCTTAGCATTGTGTACGACAATGGTAAATGCAGAGGTTTACGAGCATGTCTGTATTTCTGGTTTTTACTACGACATTGATGACGATGCGAAGACGGCTACGGTGACGTATGAGTCGTTGAATCCGGAGGAAAACTATGCTTCGTTTGCAGAGAAAAACTATTATTTGGATACTTACGCAACCATTCGTTGGCAGGGTAATGATATCCCTGTGGTCGGTATCGGGCAGTATGCCTTTGCGGGTTGTCCTATCCTTGAGGTACGTTTGAATGAAAACATAAAGTCGATAGGCAATTATGCGTTTTCCGGCTGCAAGAAGCTTCGAGATGTTATGAAGTATGAAAGCCTTGAGACGATAGGTGAACATGCGTTCTCCGGCTGCAATAAATTAGAGCATCTGTACTTACCCGAAGGTTTGACGAAGATTGGTGCTGACGCTTTCTACGGTTGTACGGGTGTCGCCCACATTTCTCTGCCGAGTACTCTCAATTCGATTGGCGCTCGGGCATTCGGTGGTTGCTCTGCACTGAAGGAGATAACGAGCTATGTTGACGGCATAGTGGTACTGAATGAAGCTTCAAAGGTGTTCGACGGGCTGGCTGATCCCGCTGCTTTGACATTGCGTGTGCCGGTGTCGGCAAAGTCGTTATACAAGAATGCGGCAGTGTGGTCGAAATTTAATATCATTAGTTTCATAAAGGATGCAAACGGAATTATGTACATCATAGACCAGACAGAGATGACCGCTGTGGTGACATACGAGAAATATACTGAAGGCAATTATCCAAATCTCTCGAGTACTATTTCCTTACCCGCATATATACGTTATATAGGAAAGAACTACATCGTGACAGAGATTGGTGACCATGCCTTCATAGGTAACAAAACAATCGATGAAGTTAAGATGTCGAATGTGAAGCGGATAGGCAACTTAGCATTTACAGGCACAATCATTAGGAATATCGTTATTCCTGAAGGTGTGACCGCTTTAGGAGACAGTGCTATATTCAATTGCGCAAAGTTGCAATATATATATATCCCGACCACGCTGGAAAACTACGGAATGCATGCCATAGGCAAAAACATTTCATTGAATGTCAGGGAACGATATGTTCTTGTGGTTGCCGGGCGATGCCACACTTTATGTTCCGGCATCGTCTGTAGAAGCATATAAAAAAGCAGTAGTGTGGTGCAATTTCTGGCACATAGAACCGTTATCTGATTCTCTAACCGGCAGATGCGGCGATAATATCTATTGGACTTTTTTACCGACAAATGGTGAATTGAGACTCAGCGGCTATGGTGAAATCTGGGACTTTGAAAAGCTCAATCCGAGTCCATGGCATGGGCTCCGCGACAAGATTACGAAAGTTGACATTCCTGAGACTATTTACAGGATTGGTGCCTATGCGTTTTCTGATTGTTCTGCGATGACGTCACATCCTATTACCGAGAGCATCACGTCAATCGGTGCGAATGCGTTCAAAGGCTGCTCGGCACTGGAGGAGGTATTGGTTCCGAAAGGACTAACAAGCTTGGAGGAAGGAACATTCGAGGGATGCGATGCCGTCACATCCGTAGTTTGGAATGCGACGAATTGCAACAGGTACTATTTCGGTCCGCAAGTAAGTTCGTTTACGTTTGGAGATGGCGTGAAGGTTATTCACGACTCGATATGCTCAGGAATGAATATTCGCAGCGTCGTCATCCCTGACGGCGTTACCTCAATCGGAGAAAAAGCCTTCGCTCATTGCCCGAGTCTTGTCATGGTAATTATGCCGAGCAGTGTGAAAACTGTGGGCCGATATGCGTTCTACGACTGCCCGAAGTTGTGGACGTCGTTCACTGACCATGTTCAAAATGCCGGACCCTACTATGTAGCATCGGTGGATGATAAGAGATATCCCCAATATACATTATGGAAAGATGTACGTTGGATAGGTGAAGAAGCTTTCATGGACTGTAGCAAAATGACAGATTTTACTTGTACGGACAATTTGGAAAGAATCGGCGAATTAGCTTTTTCCGGCTGCTCGGCTCTGAAAACGCTGACTATATCAAGCAGCGTGAAGACGATAGACAACGAGGCATTTAAGAACTGCAGTGCGCTGGATTCGATTCGTATAAATGCCGTAACGCCACCCACCTTGGGAGAAAATGTATTTTCCGGTATAACGTGTTCAGGAGTCCGTCTCTACATTCCAAGAAGGAGTTACAATGACTATAGGACGGCAGAACAATGGAAAGAGTTCCGAATTCAAACCTACGACCAGATTGCCGGCAAATGCGGCAACAACCTGACTTGGATGCTTGATACGATAACCTATGATATGGTTATCCGAGGAACAGACGAGATGTGGGATTACGAGAACGATGACCCCAGCTGGATCAAATGGGCGCATAAGATCAAATCCATTGTGATAGAAAACGGAGTGACATCTATAGGCGCATATGTCTTCTTCAACATGCCGCAGCTAAGTGACGTACAAATTCCCTACACGGTCAAGGAAATCGGGGACTATGCATTTATGAGTTCTACGGCGATAGCATTTGTTACTTGTCTCGCTTCTACGCCTCCGACGCTTGGCACAGAGGTGTTCAAGGATGTTGATTGCTCGAAGATACCGCTCTTCGTGCCATCGGGAAGTGTAGATAGGTACAAAGCGGCAGCACAATGGAAGAACTTCAAAATCCAATCTACCGCATTGAACGGTTCTTGCGGAGCATCGGTGACATGGTCTTTCGATGTGGCAAGTGGCAAATTGACCATCAGCGGAACTGGCAAGATGGAAAATTATCCCAGTGATTATCCTGAATGGTATCCATATCGGTCGCTAATCAAATCCATTGAAATACAAAACGGCGTGACCTCGATAGGCACATACGCTTTCTATAACCATGACCAGGTTAAAACGGTGGAAATAGCCCCGTCTGTTGTAACTATCGGCGATGGTGCATTCGCACGTTGCAGTGCCTTGGCATTGATAACATGTCTTGTCGCCACACCGCCTGCTATCAGCTTCTCCGTCTTTACAGGTGTTGACCAGTCGTTGGTGTCGCTCTATGTACCCAAAAACAGAATAAGCGCTTACAAGGAAGCCAACGTGTGGAAGAATTTCTACCAGATAAAGGCGGCAGATGCTTCAGGAAAGTGCGGCGACAACATGACGTGGTATTACTCTGTTCAGACAGATGAACTTCAAATCAACGGCACCGGATCGATGTGGAACTTCCTGTACGAGGACCCGACCTGGTATCCATACAAGGATATCATCCAAAAAGTAAAGATAGGAAAAGACATTGCGAATATCACCGACGGCGTTTTCGCTGATCACTCCGCGTTGACAGCTATTAATGTCGCTGATGGGAACTGGAATTATATTTCTGTTGACGGTGTGCTGTGCAATAAGGCAAAGACAACTATAGTCGCCTACCCGAAGGCTAAATCCGATGCATCCTTCACCATCTCTGCTGAAATAAAGACAATAAAGAGTTATGCGTTCTCCGGCTGTACGAACATCACCCAACTGAACAGTTTGGCAGTTACGCCTCCTACACTTGGAAGCAATGTGTTCCTTGGAATGGACTGTGAGCATATACTTCTCTTCGTGCCGGCGGGAACCGGTTCCGCCTACAGGGCCGTTGAAGGCTGGAATAAATTCAATATAAAAGAGGAAGGCCCTGATATCAAATGCGGCACAATGGGCACTAAGGGTGTGTGGGAATTCGCCGATGGCGTGCTGACCATTGACTACGACGGGGCAATGCCCGACTGCACGAAGGATGAGACCGACCCCCAAGTGGCTTACCGCCTGCAGTGGATTGACTTCTTGGCAGACATCAAGGAAGTGGTCATCAAGGGTGTCGATGTTGAGATACAGCCCTTCTTCCTCTATTTCGAGGGCGACGGTCCGAGCGGTAGCCATCCCGACGACCATATCAAGAAGGTGACGCTCAGCTCGGACGTGAAAAGCATCGGCAGACAGGCCTTTGCCTTGTACGACCTAAAACAGTTCTGCTGCTACGGCATAGAGCCGCCCACACTTTCCTCCTATACCAATTCGAGTACAGGCTACAGGTGTTTTTGGAGGTCGCGCATAGAGGCCAACAAGGCTTTCCTGATACTGCAGCCAGGTGCGTCGTCAGGCTATTACATGGCAGACAGAGAATGGATCTTCTTTGCCAACTTGGGTGGCGGCATCCTGACAAACCTCAGGGGCGAGGATGACCCGGTCGGAATCAATAGTCCGACAGCGACCTCTTCTAATTCCAAGACAGGAGTGAAGGTGGTCAAGGGCGGAAGAATATACATCCTTCGTGGCGACAAAGTCTTCACCGTGGACGGACGTGAGGTGTCCGGTGAGCGACTAAATCGATAGAAATTTGGAGAAGTCAAAAGAATGTAGTACTTTTGCTCTATGAAGTTCACATTCTGCTCCTTCATAGGTCTGATATTCTCCCTTGCGCTGGCATTGCCGACGCAAGGGCAGAGTGTTTTGGCAGACCCTTTGCTCTATGTCGATAGCGCCTATTCGCTGGCGATGTCGGGACACTTGCAGGAAGCGGTGGCACTCAACTACGAAGCGCTGGAGGCAGTTCCCGAAGACTCTGCCTCTACGCGCTGCGAGTTCTACTCCTGCCTGCTTTACTGCTATCATCGCTTGGGCGACTACGAACAGGCACTCCACTACGGCGAGCTGTGTCTGCTCTACGATGAAGAGCATGGGACTAAGGCGGACCTCAGTGCGTCGTTAGGCAATCTGGCAGGCGTGTATTCTTCTGCCGGCAAGCAGGATGTAGCCATCGAGTACCTGCGGCGCTCCATCGACATCGAGACGGCGCTCATAGCCTCCGACTCCACTCATACGGCTGTTTCCCTTGCCATCCGCAAAGCCATGCTCGGCGAAGTGCTGGTAGCCAAGGCGAAGGAAGTAACGTCGCAATCCTCTAATGGGAAGAAGGATGCGAGCGTCGGGCTGGATGCCGATGACGTGACAATGTTGGCCGAAGCGCTCCGCCTGACCGAAGAGGCGCTGCAGATTGATCGGCAGCTTGGCCGGCGTACACAAGAGGGCATCCGGCTGGCGCAGCTGGCAAATATCTACGATGCCATGGGGCAGAAGGAACGTGCCAAGGAGTGCAACCGCGAGGCGCTGGACATAGCTCGTGAGACAGGCAATCGCCCCTCCGAGTTGATTGTCCTGTTGCAGGACAATCAACTGCTGGAGGCCGCCGCCCTGGCACATGAGTTGGGAATGCGTAAGCAGGAATACGAAGCATGCGACCGCCTCTATCGTCAGGATCAGGCAGCAGGTCGCAGTGCTGAAGCGCTTGCCTGGCTCGAGAAGGCCCGCGTGCTGCACGAACAATTGCAGAACGAAGAGACGCAGCGCCAGTTGACCATCGCCCAGGTTCGGTACGACTCGTTTCGCAAAGAGCAACAGCTGAAGGCTCAGCAGCGAGCTATTCAGGAGGAACGCTTGCGCACTCGGGTGTTGTTTGTGGTTTCGCTCCTCTCGCTCATCATTGTATTGTTGCTCGTCCTATTGCTTGTTCAGTTGCATCGTCGCAAACGTATGGTTGAAGAGGCTGCGACATACAAGGAGCGACAGTACACTATTCTCACGCACGACCTGACGAACCCGATGGTGGCCCAGCAGCAAGTGCTGCGGATGCTCTACCGCGACTTCTCGCACTATACGCCCCAACAGGTGCAAGCCTTCACGGGACAACTGCTTGCCGGCAGCGACAGCCAGTTGTCGTTACTGCGTAACCTTGGCGAGATAGCTCAGCTGGAGCAAGGCAAACGGACGATGCAACCCACGCGGCTGGACCTTTGTGCCCTTATCACCGACGTCATTGTGCTCATGCGTAGCACCGCTGACCTTAAGGAGGTGACGATAAGCCTCAAGGCAGAGCGCATGCTCGTTACGGCAGACCGCGAGGCGCTGCGTACGATTCTGCGCAATATCCTTAGCAATGCCATCAAGTTCTCTCCAAAAGGTGGTGTGGTAGAGGTAGGGACGAAGGCACCGAACAGCTTCTATGTTCACAACGACGGCGAATATGTTCCAAAAGAACAGATAGATGAAATCATGCATGCCAAGACTCGTGTCGAAAGTCGCGTGGGCACCAATGGCGAGAGTGGTACAGGTGTAGGCTTGCTCCTTTGCCGAGAACTGGTAGCCCTGAACCATGGCACCCTGCAGATACTCTCTGCTCCAAACGAGGGAGTGACGATGGTAATAAATGTGCCGATATAGAAACTGAAAAAGCAGAGAACTATGAATATCGCAATCCTTGACGACCATGAATTGATACGTGTAGGTGTCACCAGTGTGCTGCATGACTCGCCACACGACGTTACCATCAGCGCAGCCTGTGCCGAAGAGTTGTTTGAATCTCTGGAAGCAGGTACGCCCTGCGACCTTCTGCTGCTGGATATCCTTATGCCAGGAACCAATGGGTTTGAAGTGGCAAAGCGCATGCGTACAGAGTATCCGGAAATCAAGATTATCGTCCTTTCGGTCGATACCAAGGAGTATGTCATCATCCGGCTCATGCAAATTGGTATAGACGGATTCATCAGCAAGAACGGCCCGCTGGAGGAAGTGGAGTTAGCCATCGATTCTGTGGCGGAAGGTGTGCCGTTCTATGGCCGCGACCTTGCCGTGCTGGTGCGTGATATCGTGGATGCTCAGCCCAACAAGAAGTCCAAGGCTTTGCTCACCAAACGCGAACTGGAAATCGTCGAGGCTTGTTGTTCAGGTCTGCTGGGCAAAGAGATCTCCGAGAAGTTCCACATCTCCCTCCGTGCGGTCAATAGTCACAAGACGAATATCTTCAACAAACTGGGCATTTCCTCTTCCGTGGAGATGGTTCGCTTTGCCCTCGAGCACGGCATCATATAGGAGAAGGAGTAAATGTCCTAATGCGGCACGCCGCGTTGCCCAATGTTCTCTACCGCAGCGTGAAGCCTGCGTACCATGATTTGTGAGAGATGTGTTACGATTTAGCGGCAAAATTGGCATAATTTTATGATTTTCCTGAAAAAAAAAAGCTTGCTGCTTTGTCGTTTTTGAAAATATCCTTACCTTTGCAGTCGAAAATTAAAAAGCGATGTTAGTTAACTACTACATAACACAGGCGCGGGGCGAGGAATTGATGCCGTCAGGTTCCCACGTTTGTCTGTTTAATAAAAGAAGCCATTTTCGCTGTCACCTTTAGCGAAAGTGGCTTTTTCTTATATAGTAAGAGTTCAAGGATAATAAATATATAAATGTAATAGAATTATGAAACTGAAGAAAGTTCTCGTGTTAGGCAGCGGTGCGCTGAAGATTGGTCAGGCAGGCGAGTTTGACTATTCTGGCAGCCAGGCACTGAAGGCTCTTCGCGAAGAGGGCATCTACTCGGTGCTCGTAAACCCCAATGTTGCAACAATCCAAACTAGTGAAGGTATTGCGGACAAGGTTTACTTCTTGCCCATCACTCCTTATTTCATTGAGGAAATCATCAAGAAGGAGCAACCGGACGGCATCATGCTGGCTTGGGGCGGACAGACGGGTCTGAACGTCGGTACGGCTCTCTACCAGAATGGCGTGCTCGAGAAGTACGGCGTAAAGGTTCTGGGCACGAGTGTCGAAGCTATCATGAACACTGAGGACCGCGACCTCTTCGTCAAGGAACTGGGTAAGGTTGACCTGAAAGTGCCTACGAGTCATGCTTGCGAGACACTTGATGAAGCTGTTGAGACAGCCCGTCGCATAGGCTATCCCATCATGATTCGCTCGGCTTACGCGCTTGGCGGACTTGGCAGCGGCGTTTGTCCGGACGAGAAGACTTTCAAGGAGATTGCAGAGAGTGCCTTCACGTTTGCTCCCCAAGTACTGGTCGAGGAGAGCCTCAAAGGGTGGAAGGAGATTGAGTTCGAGTGCATCCGCGATGCCAACGACCATTGCTTCACCGTTGCATCTATGGAGAACTTCGACCCGCTCGGCATTCATACAGGCGAGAGCATTGTGGTGGCTCCCACTTGCTCCTTGAAGGATGAGCAGGTGAAGATGCTTCAGGATATCACCATCAAGTGCGTGCGTCACCTCAACATCGTGGGTGAGTGCAACATACAGTTCGCCTTCAATGCAGAGACAAACGATTATCGCATCATCGAAATCAATGCGCGTCTGTCTCGTTCCTCAGCTTTGGCAAGTAAGGCAACCGGCTATCCCTTGGCATTCGTTGCAGCGAAGATTGCCCTGGGCTACACCCTCGACCAGATCGGAGAGATGGGTACGACGAACAGCGCTTATGTGGCTCCGTCGCTCGACTACCTCATCTGCAAGATACCGCGCTGGGACCTCACCAAGTTCACAGGTGTGAGTCGCAAGATTGGCTCCAGCATGAAGTCTGTCGGAGAGATTATGAGCATTGGCCGTAGCTTCGAGGAGATGCTGCAGAAGGGCTTGAGAATGATTGGTCAGGGCATGCACGGCTTCGTTTGCAACGACCATGTGAAGTTCGAGAACCTCGATGAGGAACTCGCCAACCCGACCGACCTCCGCATCTTTGCCCTTGCACAGGCACTCGAAGAGGGCTATACCGTGGACCGCATCGAGGAGTTGACGAAGATAGACAAATGGTTCATCGAGCGCATGAAGAACATTGTCGATTATGAGCACAAGTTGCAGTCGTACAATGCCATCGAGGAGGTTCCGGCCGATGTCTTGCGTAAGGCAAAGATCTTGGGCTTCAGCGACTTCCAGATAGCAAGGTGTGTCCTTGATGTTCATACAGGCAATATGGAGAAGGAGAACCTCGCCGTTCGTGCTTACAGAAAGAAGCTCGGCATCCTGCCCGCAGTGAAGCGTATTCCTACGGTTGCCAGCGAGCATCCGGACCTCACGAACTACCTCTACATGACCTACGCTGTGGAAGGTCACGACATTAACTTCTACAAGCATGAGAAGTCAGTCATCGTGCTCGGCAGCGGTGCCTATCGTATCGGTTCCAGCGTAGAGTTCGACTGGTGTTCAGTCAATGCGATACAGACCGCACGCAAGCTCGGCTACAAGAGCATTATGATAAACTACAATCCCGAGACTGTCTCGACGGACTACGATATGTGCGACCGCCTCTACTTCGACGAGCTGTCGTTCGAGCGCGTGCTCGACGTCATCGACCTCGAGTCGCCCCGCGGCGTGATTGTCTCAACAGGTGGACAGATACCGAACAACCTCGCGATGAAGCTTTACCGACAGAGCGTGCCCATCCTCGGCACATCGCCCGTCAGCATCGACCGTGCCGAGAATCGTGGCAAGTTCAGCGCCATGTTGGATAAGCTCGGCATAGATCAGCCAAGATGGAGTGCCTTGACAAGCATGGAGGACGTGAAGCAGTTCATCGACGAAGTGGGCTATCCCGTACTGGTGCGTCCATCGTACGTGCTTTCGGGTGCAGCCATGAACGTCTGCTACACGGACGAAGAGCTGGAGCGCTTCCTGCAAATGGCAAGTGAGGTGAGCAAGGAATATCCAGTTGTCGTAAGTAAATTCATGACGGAGACCAACGAGGTTGAGTTCGATGCAGTGGCCCAGAACGGAGAAATTGTAGAGTACGCCATCTCCGAGCACGTCGAATATGCCGGCGTTCACTCGGGCGATGCCACGATGGTCTTCCCTGCACAGCAACTTAGCTTTGCCACGGCTCGACAGATAAAGAAGATGAGTCGCGCCATAGCCAAGGAGTTGAACATCAGCGGACCGTTCAACATTCAGTATCTTGCCAAGGGTCGCGACGTGAAGGTCATCGAGTGCAACCTCCGCGCAAGCCGTTCCTTCCCATTTGTCAGCAAGGTGCTGAAGCGCAACTTCATCGAGACGGCGACCCGCATCATGCTCGACGCTCCCTATGCAAAGCCGGATAAGAGTGCCTTCGACATCGACCATATTGGTGTCAAAGCCAGTCAGTTCTCGTTTGCCCGCCTGCAGAATGCCGATCCCATCCTCGGTGTCGATATGAGTTCGACGGGCGAAGTTGGTTGCCTTGGCGACAGCTTCGAGGAAGCATTGCTCAACAGCATGATTGCTACAGGCTATAAGATTCCCAGCAAAGACAAGGGTGTGATGATAAGCAGCGGCGGCACAAAGGAAAAAGTCGCTATGCTCGACGGCGCACGTATGCTGACGAAGGCCGGCTACACCATCTATGCAAGCGAAGGCACAGCCAACTTCCTCAACGAGAACGGTGCGAAGGCAATTGCTGTAAGCTGGCCCGACGAGGACAAGCCAGGCATGGAGAACGTGATGAAGATGATAGCAGATCACCGGTTCGACCTCGTCGTCAACATCCCCAAGAACCGTACCAGCAGGGAGCTCACCAATGGTTACAAGATTCGTCGTGCAGCCATCGACCACAACATTCCACTCATCACGAACGCACGCCTTGCGAGTGCATTCATCGAGTCCTTCTGCACGTTGTCTGTAGAAGACCTCAGCATCAAGAGCTGGAACGAATACTAAGAAATGTCGTGGAGGAGTGACTCGTTTACTCCCCTACGAGGCGTTTATAACTCCCCTATAGAGGAATGGCTCTTCCCCTATAGGGGAGTTGCATTTCCCCTATAGAGGAATTACAATCCCCCTATAGGGGGGGTGAAGCTACCCTCTAATCTTCTGATGAAGCCAGCATAGCAGGCGAACAAGCGGCCATTGGAGCAACACCTCGCCAGAAGCCTTGTAGAGGTCTATCTGGCGATACATCATAGTGCGATAGAAGTCCAGCCCGTTCTGGGAGAATATAGACATCCGCATCACTTGCTTGGCATAGATTTGCGTCTCGAGCAGCTCGCGAATCTTTTTCGCCGTAGCGTTTGCAGTGAGTCCGTTGTCATTCCAGACATACACATAAGCCCCCAAGTGTGCTGTTGCTACGACCGGCTGCTGCTCCAGCAGTTGCACAAGCATCAGCATGTCCTCGCAGAAGCGGTCATCAGCATAGCGGACTACATCGAAGAGCTTGCGTCGATAAATCTTATTGCAAGCATAGCTGTGCCACCAAGCCCGTGTCTGGAGCCAATACTGGCGCGCATCGGGATAGACCTTGTCTGTCAAAGTCAGGTCATTCTCTCCTTCTTTCGTCTGCTTCAGTTCGTACTCAAGGATGTCAACATCAGGTTGCTCTTCCAGTCGTTGCATTAAGTGCTGAAACGTGTCGGCAGCCAGATAGTCATCGCTATCAATGAATGTGACATAATCTCCTGTGGCAATGTTGAGGCCGGCATTGCGAGCAGCGCCTAAGCCTCTGTTCTGCTGGTGAACGACCCGAATGCGAGAATCGCACTCAGCCCATGCATCGCAAAGCGCAGGACAATTGTCAGGCGAACCGTCATCCACAAGAATGACCTCCATCCCACCAGGAACATCTTGACTCAGGACGCTCTCTATACAGCGGTCCAGCGTCTGTTCTGTCTTATAGACGGGTATGATGACGGTCAGTAACATGCTTGCATGATAATCAACTAGCGTGGAAATTCCAAGAAGAGGTGATCTTTTTCAGTTCGTCCGACACACTTGTTGAGTCGTGCTCCCATATCGGTTCGGGGAATATGATTGGCGGAGCATACATGAGATCAAGCTCAGGAATCTCCAGCGGACTGTCTTCCCGAATGCGAAAAGGCACTTCGTTAGGCAGAAACGGCGTAATCTCCACCATAGCAAAACCTGCCCTGATAATGTCCAGCTCGCGAGCTGCGGCTTTGCTCAGGTCGATGATGCGCCCCTTGGAATAGGGACCTCTGTCTGTGACTCGCACATAAACTGTACGGTCATTGCGTGGGTTGCGTACCTTCAAAACAGTTCCAAAGGGATATTTCCGGTGGGCACATGTCATGCTATCCTTGTTGTAAAGTTCGCCGCTTGCAGTCCGTCGGCCATGAAACTTGTCGGCATAGTACGAAGCATTGCCTTTGATAATCTTTTGTGCCATTATGCTGAGACAGGCAATAGGCAGACATAACCATAAGAGTAAAATAAGCTTCTTCATAGGCTCTTATAGGGTACTTGGTCGCACAAATCGAGTGCAAGTTACCTTTTTCTGTGTTATAAACGGCAGATTGTGAAGTTTTTTTTGTCTAAAAGGCGTTTGTGTGATAATTTTTTAGTAATTTTGCGCACAAAACTATCTAATTAAGAAATGAAAAAGACGATATTAACGCTTATCTCATGTGCTTTGTGCATTGGAATGATGACTTCTTGTGTATCGAACAAGAAGATGATATACTTGCAGGGAGCCACTCAGAGCTATGCTTTGCCTCAGGAGATAAAGGACTACCTCGAGTTGCAGGTCCAGCCAGACGACCAGCTTGCCATCTCCGTTGCAAGTAAGGATGTGGAACTGCTTCAACGTTTCAACAACAATACCCTCATTGGTGGTGGCAACAACTCACAGGCTGGTACCAACACTATCAACGTATCTTCTGGTGTGTCTTACTTCAGGGTCGATAAGGATGGAAATATCGAGTTCCCCATCTTCGGCACAATTCATGTTGGTGGTATGACTACGGGCGAGGTTTCGTCGATGATACAAGAACGCATGAAAAACGAGGGCTATGTGTACGATGCCGTAGTCAACACGAAGATAATGAGCTTCAAGGTAACCGTGATGGGTGATGTGAAGAACCCTGGTACACAAACCTATCAAGGAGAACGCCTGACCATACTGGAGGCACTCGGCAAAGCTGGTGACCTGAACAACAGTGCCTATCGCAACAATGTCCTCGTCATTCGTGAAGAGAATGGCCAGCGAAAGGCTTACGAGGTAAACCTGCTCGATAACCAGTCTGTCTTCAGCTCTCCAGCTTATTACTTGCAGCAGAATGATGTTATCTATGTACAGCCCAACAAGAGCCAACGAGTGAAGGGTAGCACCAGCTACACCTGGCTGTCTGTCGGCAGCACCGTAGTTGGCATGATTGTCAGCATCGTATCGCTTATCGTTGCACTCAAAAAGTAAGAACAATCTATGGAAGTTAACAACAATACAGCAGCCCGTAGTCGCAGACGCAAGAATACAAATACCGAGGAGACGCTTACATTGCGTGACATACTTGATACCTTTGTCGATAATTGGTATTGGTTCCTCATTTCCGCAATACTCTGTGTGGTAGCATCAAGGCTGTACCTTGCAACTAAGTCAAATGTTTATCAACGTCAAGCAGTGATGCTTGTAATATAAGCACAGACGCATTGATGCAGCTGAATGGTGTGCTTGCTGGTGCCAGCGTCAAGAATGAGGTTTACATCCTTCATTCTTTTCAACTTGCTCAAGAAGTTGCAAAGAACCTTCAACTCGACGTTATGTACAGCATACGCTCGGGTTTGCGTAATGTCTCGCTTTACAATGATCGTCCTTTCTCCGTTAACTTCATTACGGACTTCACTGTGCCGGCTAGTTTCAAGTTCACTATCGACAATAGTCGTGGGGGCACCATCTCCGATGTTAAGTTCGGCATTCCAATGGAGAAGTCTGGCTTTACGACGAAGGTGGAGTGGGGCAAAGTGGTGAAGACACCTTTCGGTAACTTCGTGGCAACTCCTATCGAGGGACAACTTAAGGAATTCGTCGGCATGACCGTCAACGTAAGTCGTATCAGCGTGGAGGATGCTGCAATAATCCTATATAATAAGGTAAGCAGTGGAGAGATAGACAAGGAGAGCACCCTGGTTCGCATCACATGTACTGATACGAACATTCAGCGAGCTGACGATATTCTTAGTGGCTTGCTCGATGCTTATAAGCGCAGCATCATTGACGATAAGAATCAAATTGCTAAGAGCACTTCTGAGTTCATTGAGGACAGGATAAGCCTTATCCATTCCGAGTTGAGTGATGTCGAGGGACAGATGGCCGAGTTCAAGCAGAACAATGGTCTGGTCGATATCAAAGCAAGTAGCGATGCTTTCATTAATCAGAGCAACACCGCTCGCCAGCGTACTATTCAGGCCGAGACGCAATACTCTATGGTCGAGTATCTCGTGGACTATGTCAGCCAGAATATGTCTGACAACAATCTTATCCCAACGATGGGAGGAATAAGCGATGTAGGCATTACTACTCAGATTGGTAACTACAATCAGATGATGTTGCAGCGCAATCGTCTGGCAGAAAATACTTCCGAGAACAGTCCTACCATTGTGGACTTCGACACCAACCTCAAGCAGATGCGAACTGCCATCCTCGCTTCTTTGAGAGGTTATAGTGCAAGTCTCAAGTTGCAGGTGGACAAGGCCAAGAAGGAAGAAGCCGGTCTTATGGGCAATCTCTCTGCTGTGCCTCAGCAGGAGAAGAAGGTCATTGATATTGCAAGACAGCAGACAATCAAGGAGACACTTTATACCTATCTGCTTAATAAGCGCGAGGAAACTGCCCTTCAGCTTGCTATCACGGAAGCAAACATCCGCGTCGTAGAGCAACCATTCGGCAGCCGCTCGCCTATTGCTCCTCGCAAAATGGTCATTATGTTGGTGGCCCTTATTATGGGTATCATCGTGCCGTTCCTCTTCTTCCAAGTGAAGAAACTTTTCGACACCACAGTCCATGGACGTAAAGACATAGAGAAGTTCACGACGATTCCTGTCCTTGGTGAGGTTCCTCATAGTCAGGTCACTATCAACGATTCGGAGATAGTAGTCGATGGAGACAAGGACGATGCCCTTGCAGAAGCATTCCGAATGATACGCTTCAATATGCCTTTCGTGAACAAGGATGCTCGTGTCATCATGCTTACCAGTACGATGCCAGGTGAAGGCAAAACGTTCATCAGTGGTAATTTTGCTGCCACTCTTGGCTTGACAGGCAAGAAAGTTGTGCTCATCGATGCAGATATCCGTAAGCGTACCAGAAGCCATGTTGACGCCATCGCTGGCAATTTCGGTCTTACTTCATACCTTTCTGGTAATGTCGACGATGTGAAGAGCCTTATTGTCACTAAGAGCAAGGAGTGCAATCTCGACATCCTGCCTGCCGGCATCATGGCTCCTAACCCTGCTGAATTGCTGATGAGCGACCGCCTGGAACAGTGTATCGAAGAGCTCAAGAAGATGTATGATTATGTGATTATAGATAATGTTCCTGCTCAGGTTGTTGCCGATGCTGGCATCGTCAATCGTGTTGCCGACCTCACCATTTATGTCTTGCGTGAGACAAAAATTGACCGTCGTTACTTGCCCGAGTTGGAGCGCTTGCACCAGGAAAAGATTTTCAATCATCTTTGCATTGTCATCAACGATAGCCGCGCCAAGAGTAAAAAGTATGGCTATGGCTACGGTTATGGCTATGGCTATGGCAACAAGGAGAAGAACAAGTGGAGCAAGTTCTTTAGTCACAAATAATTCATTATTAGAGATATGGAAAAGGCGTGCCCCATTAGTGGTACGCCTTTTCTTTTCTATGCTTTCGTAGAAGTATCTGTGTCCTTTGCCTGAATACCTAGCATTCCTTGCCCGAATATTCTTTGTGGCAAGGGGTATCGGGATTGTTGCTACCAGATGTCTTCCGGCTTCTCAGGATTGTCGTAAACGTCCTTGGCACAATATTCCATGTAATCCATGTAGAAGAAGCGTGTCTTGTCATCCATTACGGTTTTGAACCTGATGTAGTACGTTTCGTCCGGGTCCATCGTTTCGCGGATGATAATGCGACGGATGCATATATTGGAAGCTCGCATCATGGCGCTTGTGCCAGGGCCACCTGCGCAGTACTGGTTACAGCCTTTCATGAAGCCGTTGTTGCGCAGACGTTTGTCGACGTCGGCATTGAAATCGTCATCTTCCGTATCAGCAGCATAGCCTATGTCGCTTGGCACGTCGCCGTTGCTTGTGTGCAGTTTGTTGTCGGCTCCTTGTCGCAAATCCATTGGGATGCCTTTCGCCGAAAGTTTATTTTTATTGTTGCCCCAATAGAATTGCACCATGCCTCGTCTGTTGCCGCCACTCTGGATGGCGAAACGCAATTCGTAGGTGCCGCGACGTGGTACAGGCGGCAGACGCATCGTGCAGTCTGTCAGGCCGCGAATGCTCATCTCGTCGCCCTGCATGTTTTGCCAGCCGTTGCCACGTCCTGTCCAATAATAGAATTCTGTCTCATTGGAGATGTCCACGTCTTCAAGGTATTTATATTCCTGGTCGGTGGGGATGTAGACGTTTTTGTGTTTCTCGTCGGTGATTTCAGAGCATCTTATGTCGTTGTTCATGAACTCAGGCCACATGCTTGGCACACTCCAGCGGATGCGCTGCTTTTGTAGGTTTGCTCTCGTCTCATCGCTGTACCAGGATGATGCCGTTTCGGATGTTGTTTTCTCCGCCCATATTCGGTTCTCCCAGAGCAATGCCTTCTTTGTCGGGGTCGCACGACAGCTCGTGATATGTGCCATGACGCTCATTATCGAGATTCGGGAAGCGATTCAGATACACGCCATTGCTTTCTTTGCTCTCGAATATCTTCAAAAGTCGCCGTTTGCCCATTGTGGTATAGAACTCCATGACGGCAACGCTGGGCGTTTTTTTGCTGGTGTCGTAGCCCTTCTCGTTGTAGTGATAAATGAGTTTATTGGCGGGGAGACGTTCTGGCAGAAGATGGTAGGTGGCAAACTGATAAAGTAGATTGTCTTCCGCTTCATAATCGTTGTCGCGAGTTGCTTCTGGATATACGCCATGATTGTCTAGATAGTTCATCACGTCTTCCATCGTAATGTCCTTGATGTCTTTCCCGATAGCTTGAGCCCAGAACTCGTCTGTCTCAGCGAATAAGGTGAAGCCGAAGTAGCGATGTGCTGGCGTGTGGAACACTTCTCTTCCTCCGTCGCCGACGCTCTCGCTGGTGGTTGGAATTACTCCTCCCTTCTGGAAGAGGTCCTCGTAGGTTTCGTCGCGATTAGCTGAGAGCGTTTTGAACAATCCGCAAGCTTGGATAATCTTTGACGAAACGACAAAGCCGGAGTTCTCGTCCTCAATGTATTTCTTCAGTAAGAAGTCCAATGTGTTGTTGCTGGGCGACACGACGTTGTGCATAGCATGAATGACACCATTGATGCAAAGGATGTCGCGATTGATCTTATCGATTACGCAGTCGTTGATGAGGATGCTGTCGGGGAGGTCTGTGTATTGCACGGTGAGCTTCCTGTCATTCATGTTGGGCAGGGGAATCTCAACGCTTTTGGACGTCGCGGTTGCTGGCGGCAGGCTGTTGATCTCGTACTCATCATAGTCATTGCCGCTGTCGATGATGCTGTTGAAGACGATGACATGATAGATGGAGTCGCGTACATGGTCGCTTTCGAAGGCATCCCAGTTGGCTTCTGGAATGAGTCCTATGGTTACGAGCGAATCCAGATACTCCTGAATAGCATCGTTCGTGGGGGCGAAGATGGTGTAATGCCCACGTGCGGAAAGCAACTGCTTGACATTTGTGTCGCTTATCTTGCTGACAAATACTTCTCCCAGCAGACGATAGTATTCGCTATATTGTTTGTGCTTTTCCAGGTAGCTCGAGATGGTCTCTTCCCTGAAGACATAACGAGCCGAGGTGTCGATTTCTTCCGTGCAACTTGTTGTAATCAAACAAATAGCTGCAAGAGCATACAAAAGGTATTTTTTCATATTAGGCTTTAAGGCTTATAATTGTTATGTTGTTAGTATACGAGCACAAATATACATTTTTTTGCATTAAACACAAAGGAAGACTCCTTTTTTTTGATTTATAGAAGGGAGAATGATAGAAAAACAGAGTGCCCGAAAGGTTAAGCAGTAAAACTTAACGTGGTTAAATGGCAAACTTAACGTGTCGAGTTGACTATTTTAACGTGTCGAGTTGACCAACTTAACGTGTTAAGTTTGGGAACTACTCAGGGCGACTTTGCAATCAGCGCTGCAAGCGGTTTCTTCCGGCATCTATCCTAAGGAAGACGAAGAGCAGGATGGTGAAACCCCAAAGCGAGCTGCCACCATAACTGAAGAAGGGTAGGGGAATGCCTATGACGGGGGTCAACCCCAATACCATTCCGACGTTGATGAAGACGTGGAACAGGAAGATGCTCAAGACGCAATATCCATAGACTCGTCCGAACGTATATGGTTGCCTCTCGGCAAGATGCAGGAGCCGCAAGATGAGCGAAAGGAAGAGCAGGAGCACTACGGCACAACCGATGAAACCTTCTTCCTCACCAACTGTGCAGAAGATGAAATCTGTATCCTGTTCAGGCACATATTTGAGCTTTGTCTGTGTCCCGTTGAGGAAGCCTTTGCCTTCCAGTCCGCCAGAACCAATGGCAATCTTGGCTTGAATGACATTATATCCGGCTCCTCTCGGGTCGTCTTCCAAGCCGAGCAACACGCGGATTCGCGTCTGTTGGTGGGGCTCCATAACCTTGTTCAGCACGAAATCGGCTGAATAGAAGAACCCCATGCTTCCTAAAGTGAAGAGCGCGATGAGAAGGTAGGGGAGGGCTCTGTCGCGAAGAGAAAGGTAGAGCAGGTAGACGGCAATTGCTCCACAGACAAAGACCATTGCCCAGACTGCGTTACAAGGATAGACATAGCGGGCAAAAAGGACTGCGGCAACGTCAATCAGGAGCGAGAAGAGCAAGATTCGGCTCCAGTTGTTTTTCTTCTCTCCACCATAAACCTTGACGAGGCCAACAGTAAAGATTTGAATGAGCAACATGACGAGAGCATGTCCCAGACTCATCTGTTCCATTCCCCACAAAGGCGCTTCAGCATAACGAACGCCAACGACAAAATAGACTACTGCCGAGATGGCGGTGAAGAGCAGGCAGCCAGGCATTCCTTCGCGGTAGAGCATCAGGAAGAGGGCACTATATACCAGAGCGCTTCCCGTCTCTTTCTGCATGACGATGAGGCCCATCGGAACGACTATCAGGGCGATGCAGATGATGAAGTCTCGCCAGTTTCGGACGTCAAAGCCATACGTGCTCATTACCTTTGCCAAGCAGAGAGCCACACCGAACTTAGCAAACTCGGCAGGCTGGATGCTGAAGCTTCCAACCTTAATCCACGAGAGGGAACCCTTGATGTCGTGAGCCATAAAGGGCGTAACGAAGAGCAAAGCGAGGAAACCTATATATATAATATAGGAAAGGGACTCGAAGATTCGGTCGTCCGTCATGAGGATAAGGAAGGCAAGAAGCAAGGAAGTCCCAATCCAGACAATCTGCATGCCGCTGCGGGTCGAGAAGTCGAGGATGCCGGCAGTCTGGTCGAAGTCATAGCAAGCGCCGCATACACTCATCCAACCCAGTGCCAGAAGCACCATGTAGATGAAGATGGTGAGCCAGTCGATGGACTTCCAAAGCGACGGAGCTTTCTTGTTAATCTTGCTGTTCTTCATTCTTCTCGGATAATGAATTCAGTGAATATTCGCGAGGCGTGAACAGGTGCTTGTTCTCGAAACTTGTGGCACGAGCCTGACTCGCTTCGCAAAGTTTCCCGTTGATGTATTGCTCCATCATCAAGGCACCGATGGGAACGCCATAAGTTGCTCCCCAAGTTCCGTTCTCGACATACACACAAATGGCAATCTTCGGGTTCTCACGAGGGGCAAAGCCCATGAAGACGCTGTGGTCTTGACCGTGAGGGTTCTGAGCTGTTCCTGTCTTTCCGCAGACCTCATAGAAGGATGTGTTGGCAACGCGACAGGTTCCTCCCAACACAGCTTGACGCATGCCGGCAACCACAGTCTCGTAATATTTGCGGTCAACCTTCGTGTAGTGTTTCTTCGTGTAAAGCGTGTCGAGCGGCATTCCTTGCACTTCCTTGATGACATGCGGAATGATGTAATAGCCTCTGTTTGCTATGGTTGCTCCAAGATTGGCAATCTGCAAAGGCGTCAGGTTAACCTCTCCTTGCCCGATGCTGATGCTGATGACGGTCAGACCGCTCCAATCATTGCGATAGGCCTTGTCGTAATAGGGTGCGTTGGGTATCATTCCGCGTTTCTCTCCAGGCAGGTCAATGCCGAGTTTATAGCCAAACCCCATGCTGACCATATAGTCCTTCCAGGTCGTCATCGCGTCTTGGACAGTCTTGTACTTCTTTCTGTTGCTGAACATGTAATAAAGTCCCCAGCAGAAATAACCGTTACATGAGGTGGCGATGGCAGGAACGAGTGGCAAGGGCGAACCGTGTCCGTGGCATCCAACCTTGAGACCCCTGAAATGGAATCCGTGGCTGCAAGGGTAGGCCGTTTGTGGCGTGATGACACCTTCCTGCAGAAACGTAAGCGCTTGGCTCGTCTTGAAGGTTGAGCCAGGCGGGTATTGTCCCATGATAGCGCGGTTGAGAAGGGGCTTGCGAGGGTCTTGGGCAAGGAGTTTCTGCCCCTTTCCTCGCTGACGTCCAATCATGATTCGTGGGTCGTAGGTAGGGCTTGAAACCATGCAGAGCACTTCTCCCGTGCTAGGTTCTATGGCGACGATGCTTCCCAGCTTGCCCGTCATAAGGCGTTCTCCCAAGGCTTGCAGTTCAAGGTCTATGCTCATCGTGAGGTTGCGACCTGGAACAGGTGCCTCGTCGAACTTACCATTCTGGAAGCGTCCCTTGATGCGTCCGCGAGCATCTCTTAGCAGAATCTCCATTCCTTTCTCGCCTCGCAAGACGGTTTCATAGGAGCGCTCAACGCCAAGCTTGCCGATGTAGTCGCCACTTCGGTAGTAATGGTCGGCTTCTATATCTTCAGGACCGACTTCGCCAACGTCTCCAAGCAGGTGAGCCGCATAGGGATAGTTGTATTGGCGAATGCTTCTCTTCTGAATGTAGAAGCCAGGAAAGCGGAAGAGTTTCTCTTGAAAGCGGCTGAACTCCTCAGTCGAGAGCTGGCTCATAAAGACTTGCTGTGTATAGGAACTGTAGCCTGGATTGCGCTTGCGGTCTTTTATCTCTTCCATTCTTCGCTCGTACCAGTCGCGAGTTATGTCGAGGCTTTCACAAAGGTCCAGTGTATCAACGCCCACCTGCTCATTCATGATGACCATCACATCATAGGCGGGTTGGTTATAGACAAGCAACTTGCCATTTCGGTCGGAAATAGAACCTCGAGCAGGATACTGGATGCGCTTGAGGAAGGCATTGGAGTCGGCACTTATCTTGAAGTCTTCGCTGAGCAGTTGCAGGGTGAAGAGACGAATCAGATAGACAATGATGATGACCGCTGCTGCGCCACCAATCACGTATTTACGCTTTTCGAGCTCATAGTTTCCGTCCATAGTGCCACTTATTTTTTAGGGTTACGGACGTTTTCAACCAATATGATAAGCAACAGGGAAGCGGCAAAACTTACTCCCATACTGATGGCGATGTCTTCGATGTGGAAGTAGGAAAAACCTTCGAGGGCGAAGTAAACGAGGTGATGAAGAATGAGCAGCAATGCAATGAATTGCAGGTAGTTCCATCGTCCCATTGCGGAGAAGGATGGATGAAGCTCTTCTTCCGAGTCGCGAGGAGCCATCAATTCAAGTAAAGGGGGCTGGATAAGTGCAATGAATGTCAGGGCTGCACTGCTGATGCCTGCTGTTCCTGCGAAGATGTCTGCTACGAGACCTACTCCAAAGCCCCAAAGCAGTGCTTCCGAACGAGAGGTTCCCAGAGGTAACGTGATGACGATGAGCGAGCAAATCAATGGCGCTCCATAGCCCCATGGATGTACCTGGTCGAGTATGAGCACCTGTATCGCCAACAATAGCAGTGCCCAAGCCAATCGCTTTAATGTCGTCGTAATCATTGCGTTAGTAGGGAATCTAGTTCTGCTTTATTGTGGTTGTCGATAACATTGACGTGCCTGATGTTGGCAAGGTCTGTACTGAGGAGGATTTCAAGCTCGAATGCAAGGCCGTCACTACTGTTGTTAATCTCTGCAACTTTGCCAAGGAAGATGCCAGCCGGAAAGACTGACGAGAAGCCACTCGTCTCGACGACATCGCCTTTCTTGATGTGTGCGTGGCGAGGCACATCGTCCATGGATGCCCTAAGAGGCTTGCCGCCTTTCCATTTCAGATAGCCGAAGTATTCCGTTCCTCGCAACCGACAGCTGATACTGCTATGGCTGTTGAGGATGGACATAACAAGGGCGTGATGAGGCGTGACTGCACTGACGATGCCGACCACGCCGGTTCCGCTCACGACGCCCATCTCCGGAGCAACGCCATCGTCGCTTCCTCGATTGATAACAAGCATGTTGTCTCGCTTCCGGACGCTGTTGTCGATGACTTGAGCGGGAATGAGCGTCATGCTTTCAAGCACTTCTGCCTGCATCTTTTGGGTATGCGAGGTGTCAATCTTGGCGAGTGCAAGTTCATGTCGCATGACATCGAGTTGTTGCTGCAAGGCAATGTTCCGACGCATAAGAGCCGCATTCTCTGCAGGCATTCGCAGGTATGAGAGAGCCTTTGCTTCCCATTCGTGAACCATTGCGGCTGCGGTATTGGCTTGTGTAAACCAGACGCTGCCCTGATAATGGTTGTACTGGAAAAGCAGGAATCCACTGAGTGCTTCCAGAAGCAGGAAGAGCCCCCAGTGGATATAGGCTGTTATGCGCTCGAAAAAATCGTGCACGGATTACATCAGGAAGGCGAAGTTGTTGATGTTCTTCAGTGCCACGCCGGTGCCCTTAGCCACGCTGTGCAAGGGATCTTCGGCAACGTGGAACTCGATGTTGATCTTGTCTGTGAGACGCTTTGCAAGTCCTCTGAGCAGAGCACCGCCGCCTGTCAGCCAAATGCCGTTCTTCACGATGTCGGCATAGAGCTCTGGTGGTGTCTCTTCGAGGGCGCTGAGCACGGCTGTCTCAATCTTTGCGATGGTCTTCTCGAGGCAGTGAGCAATCTCCTGATAGCAGACGGGAACCTCCATGGGAAGTGCCGTGATGCGGTTCGGGCCGTGAACGACGTAGTCTTCCGGAGCGTCTTCTCCGAGGTCGGTCATTGCTGCGCCGACGTGTATCTTGATGCGTTCTGCCATACGTTCGCTGACCTTGACGTTGTGCTGACGGCTCATGTATTCCTGTATGTCTGCGGTCAGTTCGTCACCAGCCACGCGAAGGCTCTTGTCGGCAACTATTCCACCGAGCGAGATGACTGCAATTTCCGTGCTGCCACCACCTATATCGACAATCATGTTGCCTTCCGGAGCGAGCACATCAAGACCAATGCCGATGGCTGCGGCCATGGGTTCGAAGATGAGATAGACCTCGCGACCACCGGCATGTTCTGCGCTATCGCGGACAGCACGAAGTTCCACTTCGGTACTTCCGCTTGGCACTCCGATGACCATCTTCAGGGAGGGCGAGAAGAGGCGGTTGCCCGAGTGAACCATCTTGATGAGGCCGCGCATCATTTGCTCGCAGGCGTTGAAGTCGGCAATCACGCCATCGCGAAGCGGACGAATGGTGCGAATCTCGGGATTTGTCTTTTCATACATCATCTTGGCCTTGTCTCCGACGGCAATCATGCGCTCCGTTCTGCGGTCGAGGGCCACGACGCTTGGCTCATCGACCACAATCTTGCCATCACAGATAATGATGGTATTGGCCGTACCAAGGTCCATTGCTATTTCTTTGTTGAGTGAAAACCAGTTCATCTATGTTATTTACGATTTGACGATTTACAATTTACAATTTATTGGGCGGGCTTTGCTCCCTTCCCTTTAGGGGAGGGAAGGGGAGAGGCTAAACCAATTGTGGATGGCGGTGTCGTAGTGGCTGCTGACGCCAAAGGCCTGTGTGGCGAACCACTTACGGTCTTCGAGTTCGCTCTGGGCGCCTTGCTTCTTGAGCAAGTCGAGCAAGGGCTTGTACTCGGCCTTCGAGGGAACGATGATGACGTCGCGGAAGTTCTTGGCTGCTGCCCTGATGAGGCTGATGCCACCTATGTCAATCTTCTCGATGATGTCGGCTTCACTAGCTCCCGATGCCACGGTTGCCTCGAAGGGATATAGGTCAACGATGACGAGGTCGATGGCTGGAATGTCGTACTGCTTCATCTGCTCCTGGTCGCCTTCATTCTCGCGACGACCCAAGATGCCGCCAAAGACTTTGGGGTGCAAGGTCTTGACTCTGCCGCCAAGAATGCTGGGATAGGTTGTTACGTCCTCAACTTTCTTGCAAGGGATGCCGAGGCTTTCGATGAATGACTGCGTGCCGCCAGTTGAAAGCAGCTCAACGCCTTCTGCATGCAGGGTGCGCAGGATTTCCTCAAGTCCATCTTTGTGAAAGACAGACACTAATGCTCTGTTTATTTTTCTTGTTTCCATTCTTGTTAAAATTTGCGTGTGCAAAGATACGACATTTCTGCGAAATGAGCCTCATGTTTCATGTACTTTTTTTGAAAAAATATTGTAGGGAGATTTGGCGAGAAGTTTTGTGTCATTTCGTACGGAATTTGACATTATGTTCTGAAAAGAGTCAAGTTTTCTTACATCCTGTATTTCTCTGACCGCCTGAGAATGCGACGAAAATGCTCGCCCTGTACCTAGGTACGGGACAACGAGAGCAAATGTTAAAATCGTAACTTGCTGAGGATGTGCGACATGCAGAATACTTCAACTGAAAAAGGCAGTCAAAACACCCAATTTCGAGTGTAAAAGTGGCAATTTTGGCCTGTTTTTGGGGGTGACTCGACACGTCGAAACACCAAAATCGACGTGTCGAGTTTGAAAACTTCACGTGTCGAGTTTGTCAACTTCACTAGTGAAGTCGGAAAACCCTCCCTTTCGAGTCAGTTTTTGCGGCAC